>NZ_JBHVWS010000002.1:0-44725 GCF_042882185.1 Streptomyces sp. NPDC058239 | reverse complement strand
GTGCACGGCGACACCGTGGTGCGCGATGCCGCCCGGGCGTACGGCACACAGGCTGCTGCCGCGGTGGAGGCGCCCGCCGTTCGGACGACTGGTTCAGACGGCGATGACGGTGACGCCGGCCTCCGTGAAGCGGGCGGTCGCCTCGGGCGTGATCCCCTTGTCGGTGACCAGGAAATCGACCTGCCCGAGATCGCAGACCCGGGCGAAGGCCCGCTTGCCGATCTTCGAGGAATCGGCCGCCACGACCACCCGTTGCGCCTGCTCGGCGAGCAGCCGGTTGATGCTGGCCTCGCCCTCGTGGTGTACGTATGCACCGCGCTCGGTGTCGATCGCGTTGACGCCCAGCACGGCGACATCCAGCGTGATTTCGCCCAGTACCCCGCTGGCCAGCGGGCCCGTCAGCTCGTACGACTGCGGCCTGGCCACTCCGCCGGTCACCACGATCTTGATCTGTGGCCGGATGACCAGCTCGTTGGCGATGTTGAGGGCGTTGGTGACAACGGTCAGGGTCGGCTGACCACCCATCCCGGCCGCGGTGTCACCGACGACATCGGAGCGCACCGCCAGCGAACGGGCCACCTCGGTCAGTGTCGTACCGCCGGTCAGCCCCACCACTTCGCCGACCGCCACCAGTTCCGAAACGGCGCGGCCGATGGCCTGCTTCTCCGGGGCGTGACGGCCGGTCTTGTAGCGCAGAGCCAGTTCGTAACTGACACCGTGCGCGACCGCGCCACCGCGGGTACGCGTGAGCAGCTGCTGCTCGGCGAGCTGGTCCAGGTCACGACGGATGGTCGCGGCCGAGACATCCAGCGTCGCGGCGGCGTCCTCGACCTCCACCCGGCCGTTCTTACCCACAAGTTCCAGCAGCGCGTTCCACCGGGCATCCCTGGACAAGAGAAATCTCCTTACGAGCCCGGGCTTCGGGTACCCATCCCCTTGGGTACGTGTCTCCGGACACGCGCAAGCGTCGCACAAGGCTTCCTCCAGTCAAGCCTCCTGCAAGCGAAATGCTTGATAATGCTTGTACATCGCGTATAACGTGCGCAAACGAGCATCCCAAGCCCACTACGAGTACGGAGTGCAAGAGTGTCATTTGTCGAGATCGAGACAGCCAGTCAGCCGGAGTGCTGGCGCCGCGCCGCCGAGCTGGCCCAGACGCAGGCGGCGGCTCTGCCCGCCACCGGCGAGCGCATCGCGGTCGTCGGCTGCGGCACCTCCTTCTACATGGCTCAGGCATACGCCGCGCTCCGTGAGGAGTCCGGGCAGGGCGAGTCCGATGCCTTCGCCGCTTCGGAGTTCCCCTTCGGCCGCGGCTACGACCGGGTCGTCGCCCTCACCCGCTCGGGGACCACGACCGAGGTGCTGGAACTGCTCGACCGGCTCCGTGGTGTCACCCGCACAGTGGCCATCACCGCCGACCCGGACACCCCGGTCATGACGTCCGCCGACGAGGTCGTCGTACTCGACTTCGCCGACGAGCAGTCCGTCGTGCAGACCCGGTTCGCCACCACCCTGCTCACGCTGCTCCGCGCCCACCTCGGTCTGCACACCGAGGCCGTGGTCCGCGACGCGGAGACCGCGCTGGCAGAGCCGCTGCCCGAAGGCCTGCTGGACTGCACCCAGTTCACCTTCCTCGGCCGTGGCTGGACGGCGGGTCTCGCCAACGAGGCCGCGCTCAAGATGAAGGAGGCGTCCCTGTCCTGGACGGAGGCGTACCCCGCGATGGAGTACCGCCACGGTCCCATCAGCATCGCCACCACCGGCACCGCGACCTGGATGTTCGGCACCGCCCCCGAGGGCCTTGCCGAGCAGGTGCTCTCGACCGGTGCCCGCTGGGTGGAGAGCGGCCTGGACCCGCTGGCCGAGCTGGTACGCGTCCAGCGTCTGGCGATCGCCCGCGCCGCCGCCCGCGGTCTGGACCCGGACAGCCCGCGCCACCTGACGCGCTCGGTGGTACTCGCGGGCGCCTGACCGGCCGATGGACATCGTCGAGCGCACCTTCGACGGCCTGGGCGGGGGCGCTCGCAAGGCTACCCACGGAACCCCTCACGAAGTCCCTCACCCGGGCATTCGCGAGGGGTTTCTGGCCATGCCCGCGCGTGGCCGCGTACGTGGCGGCGATATCGGGGTGCTCATCCTCTCCGGGTCCAGTGGGCGCATCGAGGACGAGCGGTGCCGGATCCTGGCCCGGGAGGGCCTGACGGCTTTGTCGATCCGCTGGTTCGGCGGGGTCGGGCAGCCGCCCGGCATCTGTGAGGTCCCGCTGGAGACATTCGGGCCCGCGATCGAGGTGCTCCGCGCGGGCGGTGCCCGCCGGATCGGCGTCCTGGGTGTGTCCAAGGGGGCGGAAGCCGCCCTGCACCTGTCCGTGCTGCTGCCCGGTGTCGACGCGGTGGTGGCGGTCTCCCCCACATCGACGACGTGGGCAAACGTCGGCCCCGGCCGGGATGGACAGACCCGGCCCCAGCGCTCTTCCTGGACCTGGCGGGGTGAGCCGCTGCCGTTCGTCCCCTATGACACCTCCTGGGCGCCGACGCCCGCGCAGCCCGAGGGCGTTCCCGTCGCCATCCGTGGCTGGTACGAGCGCAGCCGGCAGACGTTCGCCGACCGCGTCGATGCAGCGACGATCGCCGTGGAGAAGTCCACCGCCGAATTCGTGCTTGTCGCCGGCGGGAACGATGCGATGTGGCCTTCGCTGCCCTTCGCCGAGGAACTGGCCTCCCGTCGCAGGGCGGCCGGCCTGCCCGTACGGGTGATCAGCAGCCCCGACGCAGGCCACCGCCCGCGACTTTTGGGCGAGGCCCCTGCCCCCTCATCCGCGGACTTCCTGTACGGAGGCTCACCCGCAGCGGACGCGGCACTTGGTGCGGCAGCCTGGCCCCACATACTCGACGTGCTTCGCGGCGCGCGTCAGGGCGGCGTCTGACGGCACTTGGGCGCGTCGGGCGTCTGCTGCGGCGCGCGTGACGGCGCTTGAGCGTCGGTGTCCGACGCGGCGCTCGGGTGTCAGGTCTCCGCAGCAGCGTTTGAGTGTCAGGCGTCCGCTGCGGCGCCTGCGCGGAGCAGGGCGGACTCGACCTGGTGAGCGTGCCCGACCATCCCTACCGGCCGGCTCGGCTGGACGTCCGGACAACGCTCGCGGTCGTTGCCGCCGCCACCGGTCGTGTCGGGAGCTGCGCTCGGCGCCGGATCTGCCCGCCGACGCTCTTGTCTCGCATCCGGCCTACGAGGAGCGTGAACTCATCGAGCCGATGGTCCGGTTCGGCAACGGCTGATAGGAGTCATCCACAGCGCGCCTCCGGGACAGGGCTGAGGCGGCGGCGGCCGAGGCCCCGGCCGGGCACCCGGTCCCACCGCACACTGCGCTGCCGCACGCCCCGCGCCGGCCTCTCAGCCCGTCCACCGCCCGGCATCCGCGCGGTCGGCAGGTCGGGGCCATGCCTGCGGTCGCGAGGGGGCCGGCGGTTTTTTCGGCCGCCGGCCCAGCCTCTGACAGACGCCGTCGTGGTCAGGACTCCTCGAAGTAGACGTCCAGGACCGTGTCGAGTTCTTCCGCCCACTGCTTGAGGTTGCTCCTGGCCGGTGCCTCGACCTCGGCGTTGAACCATCGACGGGTCGACATATGGACCGTAACGGTGAACCGGCGGCCGAACCGAGGAGTCTTCACCTCAACGGCACCGATCTCGTCCCAGTGGAACTCGGCCTCCTGGTCGTCCAGCCGGAACCGGACGCCGTCACGGTCCGCGGTGATCGACCCACGGCGGTCGCTCACTTCGAATACGGGGCCGTCCTCTGCCTCCTTGTCGTCAGCCGCCGCTTCGGCAGCGGCCTCCCCGTCGGCTGCCGCATCCTCGGATACGGCCTCCGCAACGGCATCGTCGGGGGCGATGACGCCGGGCGCCCCCTCCTCTGTCCTTTCCTGGTCCGTCTGCTCCTGGCTCGTATCCGGCTTTCCGGCAATAGCAGGGGCCGTGAGACCAGGGATGTACGCCGGGTCTGTCCCCGCGGCGTACCCGGGCTGAGTGTTCGGATCTATGCGCTGCTCCACGGCGGGCAGTATGGCCGACGAACCTGTACGAGGCCAGTGACCACCACGCCCTGCGCCCGTCTCCCCCGGCTGCAACCTCCGAATGCGCCGTCAGCCACGTCTTCCGCGCTGCGTCACTGTCGGCGCGCCGCCAGGAGTTCGGTCACCCGGTCCAGCGGGAGCGCCGGGACGTGGTGCCCCGCCCGGCCGGTCATCGAGTGTGCGCCGGTGAGCACATTGAGCACCGCCTCCTCCACCGACTCGACCACCGCACCGTAGAAGGGATCCATCCGGCCCCATGGCACGAAGCGCATCGACTCGTACGGCGCGCTGCCGTCGTCCGCGGGAAACGTACTGGTCAGCGCGGACGGGTTGGCCGTGGAGAAGGCCAGGAAGAGGTCCCCGGAGAAATGGCTTCCAGTGGTGCCGGTACGGGCGAGGCCCAGCGTCACCCGGCGGGCCAACGCCTTGCACTGCCCCGGCAGCAGGGGCGCGTCGGTCGCCACGGCTACGATCACCGAGCCCGCGCCGGGCGGCACCGGGGGCTCCCCGCCGGGCGCCGGTTCGGGGACCGACGTCTCGGCCGGATCGGACAGCTCGCGCCCCATCGGCACACCCGCGACCATCAGTTCGCGCCGTGCGCCGAAGTTGGCCTGCACGAAGGCACCGACGGTGTAGCGGTCCTCGCCGTACTGCACCACCCGCGATGCGGTCCCCGAGCCGCCCTTGAAGCCGTAGCAGCGCATGCCCGTTCCGCCGCCGACGCATCCCTCCTCGACCGGGCCGGAGGCCGCCGCCTCGATCGCGTCCGCCGCATGACGGGACTCCACAGCCGAGCCATGGATGTCGTTGAGGTGGCCGTCCCAGGTCTCGGTGACCACCGGCAGCAGCCACTCCGGCGCCATTCCACGACGGTTGGCGCGCACCCACTCGACCACGCCGCGGTGCACCGGGCCGACCGCGTACGTGTTGGTGATGACCACCGGCACGGCGAGCGAGCCGCTCTCCTCGATCCAGGCGGTACCGGTCATCTCACCATTGCCGTTGAACGAGTGCCAGCCGGCCGCGCAGGGCGTACCCACACCGTCCCGCCCGCGCGGCAGGAGCGCCGTCACTCCCGTGCGTACGTCCTCACCCTCTACCAGGGTGACGTACCCGACCTCGACACCGGGCACGTCCGTGATCGCGTTCCACGGCCCCGGCTCACCTGCCAGAGGGATGCCCAACTCACGTGCACGCTTGCGGTCTTCGCCCATGTGGTCTGCACTCATGCGGTCAGAGATTACGGGTGCACCCGCACGTCGGACGAGAGTGCGAGCCGACGTCTCGTCGTATCCGGCCTCCCCGCCGCTGATGATCGGGACGACGCGCTCGGTCACCGGCATGGTTCTCCCCGGTCTCCTCACGCGTCGCCCCGGACTGCGCGCCGTGCCATGTGCCGCAGCGGTGACCGCCTGCGGCGCCCCGCTACCCGGTGGGCGCTTTCGGCTCGCTCCCGACAGCGATGGCGGTCACCATGAGACCGTCCGCGACCAGCCATCGGCCACTGAAAGCCGTAGGGGTCGCGGTTGCCCCCGCGGCCAGGTCCGGCTCCGTGGCGGAGATCAGCAGCCCGGCGGTGAAGCTGCCGTTCGAGTGGAGCACGATGTCGGCCTGCTCGAAGCCCAGCCAGCGGTGGGTGAGCGGGAACCAGGCCTTGTAGACGCTCTCCTTCGCGCTGAACAGCAGCCGGTCCCAGCGGATCTCGGGGCACGCCCGACGCAGCTCCAGCCCGCGCCGCTGTTCCGTCGGGAGCGCGATGGACTCGAGCACCCCGTCGGGCAGCGGCTCATGCGGTTCGGCGTCGATGCCGACGGTGAGCACATCCGCCCGGCGGGCGACTGCAGCTGCTCGGTAGCCGGCGCAGTGGGTCATGCTTCCGACCACTCCTGCCGGCCATATCGGCGCCCCGCGTTCGCCTTTCAGGATGGGGACGGGTGCGAGACCGATTTCGCCGAGCGCGCGGCGGGCGCACCAGCGTGCGGTGGTGAACTCCTTGCGGCGGCCCTCCACGGAATTGCGGATCAGCTCTTCCTCGCCGGGAAAGAGAGCCGCGTCGGGCGGGTCGGAGAGCGCCTCGGCAACGGCCACCTGGGACGGCAGAATCTTCTCGATCATGTTCCCCCTCGTACCGGCTGGTTGATCCATCCTCTGCATCGTCTCCGAAGCCTGCCCGAAGACTGAAGAATTTTCAGTTCGTGGCGAACCTGACCGGTGTTGCAACTGTCACGTCAGGACCGAGGGGTCGGGTTTCGTCTCGGCGAGGCTCGGCCGACGGATCTGCGGCTCATCGCATGCGACTCAGCCTGACGCGCCCGCCCGCCCGCACGATCGCGAGCAGCCGGTCCACGTCGTCCCGGGTGACGGGGACGAAAGGGAGCTGGGCGAGCCGCATTCCTGTCACCATCTGCTGCCGGTGGCTTCCCTCTTGGGGGGAGTCGTCGCCCATGGACTTGCGGATCCTGTCGAGCAGCGCCCCGACCGCCGGTCCGCCGACCGGGCGGGCGAGCCACTCCGCCGGCGAGGAGTTGGCGTCCGGCTCCGACAGGGTCGAGTCACCCTTCACGGTGATCGTGGCGTTCATCCGGATGTCGCGGCTGGAGGCACCGATGTCCAGGCGGTAATCGAGGCCCTCGACGAGCCAGGCGTCGGCCGCGGTGTCGAAGTGGGTGAGATCCGCCTGGGCGAGCAATGGCAAGAAAGAATACGGCGTCCTGTTTCTCTGAACAAGGACCGGCCAAGGCATCGCACCGTCCTGCGGGGCGGACCCGACCGGTCCGCCGTGCCGGACGGCCGTCATGGGGTGGGCGGGCGACAGCGAAGAATTCAGCCGAACAGCGCGCGGGCCGCGCAAACCCCGGCCTCGACCCGCACTACGCCGCCTCAGCCCTCATCGCGGCGTCCGACGGCATCCAGCTCCAGTGGCTGAGCGACCCCCACCATCGACATGGCGGACCATGTCCGCCGCATCTGGCGCATGCTCACGAACGGCGACCAGACACCGGACACCACCACAACACCGTGGATCTCCGGCAGTCGGCTCCGCCGCCCACCGGAGCGGGCCGTTACGAGTGCACGCTCGCGGAACTCGCACCGGGTCCGGGTTCCCCTGCGGCGGGCCCCTCGGCAGCGGGTACGGTCACGGCGGACAGGAGAGGGGCGAGGTAGCGGCGCCCGAGCTCCCCGGGTGGCAGTTGGTCGGGCTCGACATAGCTCTGGGCCAGTTCGCCCTCCCGTACGGCGATGAGCAGCCGGGCGAGTTCCTCTGGATCCACGGTGAGAGTGAGGCCCGCACCGCGTACGCATTCCGTCAGAGCGCGGGCGATTTGCGCGCGCAGCCGTGCGTCGTGGCGTGCCAGCATCCAGGCGGCCTGGCGGTCACGGATGGCGTGGAGCGTGAACTCGGTGGTCACCAGGAACCAGTCCCGTTCGCCGGTTTCGAGTTCGGGAAGGAGTTCCGCGAGGCGGTCGAGCGAGAAGCCTTCCGCGTCGATCGAGTCGACCACTTCCGTCAGGCGGCTGATGATTCGCTCGCTGTGTGCGTCGAAGAGCGCGAAGAAGAGCTCTTCCTTGCTGCTGAAGTTCGAGTAGAACGCGCCGCGTGTATAGCCGGCGCGGTCACAGATCTGCTCGATGGAGGTGCCGTGGAATCCGTGCTCGGCGAAGGTCTCCAGTGCCGCTTGCAACAGCGCGGCCCGGGTGCGCGGCCGGCGTTTGGTCACACCCTTGGGCATTGACCCTCCTCGCGTTGCGTACGGCGGCATCCGGCAGAGCACCGGGCCGTAACCAATGCCCCAATGTATCCGATACGGACCTGCATCCTTCCTGCGAGGCCACCCCATGCCTGATTCCGTTGCCTGATTCCGATGCGTAAACGCATCCGATGCATTTACGCATCCGATACGGAAGCGTATCGTCTGGGGACCGCACCGCCATCCATTTCGTCCTGGAGGTACTCCATGACTGACACCACGGCCGACACCACGCCTTCCGCCATCGCGTCCGCCGCAGGCCCGGTGCCCGAAGGCGTCACCATCCCCATGCCACCGACGTTCGACTCCATCGAAGCCGAGCGGCAGTACCGCAAGGAGCAACTCGCCGCAGGATTCCGCCTGTTCGGCAGGTTCGGCTTCTCCGAAGGCGTCGCCGGTCACATCACGGTGCGCGACCCGGAGGACCCGGACCGGTTCTGGGTCAACCCGTTCGGCATGAGCTTCAACCAGATCAAGGCGTCCGATCTGCTCCTGGTCGACCACGAGGGCACCCTGCTGCACGGCAACCGCCTGGTGAACAAGGCCGCCTTCGTCATCCACTCCCAGGTACACGCCGCCCGCCCCGACGTCGTGGCCGCCGCGCACTCCCATTCCCTGCACGGCAAGGCCTTCTCCAGCCTCGGCATCCCGCTCGACCCGATCACCCAGGACGCCTGCGCGTTCTTCGAGGACCACGGCCTCTACAGCGACTACCAGGGCGTGGTCGACGAACTGGAGGAAGGCAAGCGGATAGGCGAGGCCCTCGGCGGACACAAGGCCGTCATCCTGCAGAACCATGGCCTGCTGACCGTCGGCCACTCGGTCGCCGAGGCCGTGTGGTGGTTCATCACCATGGAACGCTCCTGCCAGGCACAGCTGTTGGCAATGGCGGCCGGCACACCGAAGCTCATCGACCGGGAGACCGCACTGCTGACCCGCGGCCAGGTCGGCACCCATCTGGCGGGCTGGTTCCAGGCCCGCCCGCTGTGGGACCAGATCACGGCCTCCGATCCCGATCTGTTCGACTGACCACCAGCCGCATCCCGACGGCGGGCCGGTCACGCTTCCACCCCGCTCCGTTCAGGGCCGCACTCGCGGCCGACACCTCGCAGGGCATGCCCTACTGCGGCATGCCCGTCGGAACCCCGTACGACGAGGTCGGATTCGGCTTTGACAAGGCCGTCGCTCGCGGAGTGCGCCGTGCCGGCGGTGTCGCCCGCCTCGGCGCCGGTCGCGGGGCGGCCACCGTCTCGACGCCGAGCTCCAGGGCCTGTCGGGCCGGCAGCTGAAGGTTCCCCCGCCGGCGGAAAGGGCCTTTACGCGGAACCGACGGGGGTTGCGCAGGATCACGTCGACGGCCTGAGTGCCGATCGATCCGGTGCTCGGCACCCCTCCTCGGATGTACTTCGCCGAGGCCGGTCATCCCGTGGATGTACGTGGTTGGCTCTGAGGAATGATGCGGATGGCGGAGACGGCCTGGGAGGCTCGGGGGTGTGCGGAGTTCCGGAGTGGGCCGGCTTGTCATCGCCTTGGGGGTAGCGTGCGTCACCGCAGGTGGGCTGGGCGCCACGTTTTTCCGGGTGCGGCGAACCCATCGGTCAGCCTTCGAGGACCGCAGCCTGCTGCTGGACAGCGAGCGTGAGGGTGCCGAACAGTCCGCCCATGACGTCCACCGAGCCTCCCCTCCGCGTATTGGTCGCCGACGGCCAGGGGCCGGTGCGTACCGGCTTCCGTCCGATCCTCATGGCCCGGAGGACCGACGTGGCGGGAGAGGCCGCCGACGGACCGGAGGCTGTGGCGGTGGTCCGCGAGCTGCGGCCCGGCGTCGTGCTGATGAACATCCGCATGCCGAACACGGACGGGCTGGAGGCTGCCCGTCGCGTCCTTGCACAGCACCCGCACTGCCGGTTGATCATGTTGCCCACCTTCGACCTCGATCACCACGTCTGCGCCGCACTCGCCGCCGGTGCCGGCGGCTCCCTCCTCAAGGACGTCACCTCCGACTTCCTGGGCTCCGCCGTACGCCCGGTCAACAGCGGTGACGCGCTGCCGGCTCCGTCGATCTCCCGCCGCCCGGTAGAAGGCTTCGCCTGCGGCGGGAGGACGCCGACCGCGGAGCCCGGCCCTCCCGCCGTACACCAGGATCCGGCCACGCTCACACCGCGCGAGCGCGAGCTGATGACGCTCATGGTCCGTGGACTGTCCAATGCCGAACCGGCAGAGGAACTGAGACTCAGTGAGGCGACGGAAAATACGCATGTGGCCCGGATCTTCGCCGAACTGTCTCTGCGCGACCGGGCGCAGGCCTCGTACTCGCCCATGGGACGGGCTTCGACTCTCCCCCCAGGACTCCCGCATCCGCGCCACCGGGCTCGGCCGGGGAGTACGACACGGCGACAGCCGCTGTGCATGCCGAACACTCCTCATCGCCGGACCCCGTTCACACGCGGGGAATCGTCGCGATCCGCTCAGTAAGCGCGAGGACGGCTGAAAAGTGGCCACGAAGGGGTTCGGAAGCCCTTGTGCACACGAGGAAGGATGGAGGTGGCACGCTCGCCTGCTTGAGCGTCCGCGGAAGGTTTTCCTCCCACTGACTTGGGCGTTGTTCGGGTGCGGCGCGCCTGCGTCCGCCGGCGCGGCTCCGCCACGAGCGATGCTTATCGGACTTTCTTCCTGACACGGGAACTCTGCCAGGTGCACGTCCGTGCGAACAGCTACGACGAGTCGTTCATCGGCGCCGTGTCATGCGGACGCCATGTCCGGTACCCGACCGCTTCCCCCCTTCGCTCCCGCCAATCCCTGAGCCCAAACAGGCCCATTCGTTGTGAGCCGTCGCGAGGCTCGTGAATTCCGCAGACCCAAGCAGACCCATGCGCTCCGGAACGAAGCGCCTCCCACCGTGGACACACCCGTCTCACCCCTCGGACGTCCGGCTTTGAACAACTCGACAGCGCCGCAACGAAATATGAACATGAGTGCGGTCCTTGAGTGAGCGCCTGGTGGAACTGCTGGAGCCGCCGGCCTGAATAAGGTGATCATGTAGCTGGACAGGTCACAGCTATTAACAGCACTGTGCGACGCGACTACTGGGGGCGGGTGGAGCGGCGGTGTTTCAGCACGAGGCGGCGGTCTTCGGCGTGCAGTCGAACGACGCCACGCATGAAGATCCACATCCGCGGGTGCACGAACACCCTGGACGCCGCCCCTCCCCCTACCTGCCCGTGATGCCCCGGCTCCCCATGCGCGCAGCCGATCCGTCACCGGAACAGTGCGAGAGCGAACACACGAAGGTTCGGCACATCCAGAGCGGACCTGTCGAATGTCGGCCAAAATCAGCCGGCTCAAAACCCGCAGAAATTAACTCAGTAAATTCTACACACGGGGTGAATGAATTGCATGAGCCAGACGCTGAGACACCTGTTTCAGCACCGAATGCGACGCGCGTCCGTGCAGCCGACGCATCCCCGCTCTCCGACGTGCGCACACCGGGGATCATCCCAGTTCCCATCGCCGCCCTCCTGCCCGGCGAGTCCCCTCGCTCGGAGGGGCCGGACCAAGAACACGTCGCCCGGCTGGCCGAGATAGACGGACCGCTGCCGGCGATCCTTGTCCGTCGCTCCGACATGCGCGTGATCGACGGCATGCACCGACTCCTGGCCGCGCTCATCCGCGGACAGGAGACAATTGATGTCGAATTTTTCGAAGGCACCACGGAAGAGGCTTTTTTACGAGCAGTTCAGGCCAACATCACGCATGGCCTTCCGCTGTCGCAGGACGATCGACGTGCCGCTGCCGGCCGCATCATCGCGTCACATCCCCAGATGTCGGACCGGGCCATCGCGCGAGCGTCGGGCCTGGGGGCCAAGGCTGTCGCCTCCATCCGTCGTCGTTCAACCGACGTCGTGCCGCAGTTGAACTCCCGCATCGGACGTGACGGACGGGTTCGCCCGCTCAGCAGCGTCGAGGGCCGGTGGCGCGCAGCGGAGGTGATGGCGGAGAACCCGACGGCCTCGCTGCGCGAAGTGGCGCGGATCGCGGGCATATCGCCGGCCACTGCGAGCGATGTCCGAAGACGTATTCAGGCAGGTGAGCCGCCTGCTCCGGTACGGTCGGACACCGCCACCGTGCCGGCGCCCGCCCTCCCGGAGTTTCCGGAGGCGGAGGCCGCTGACATCGATGCCATGGTTCCCGCCCAGGGAGGACGGCCGAGGGCGGAGCACGGAGTCCGATTGCCGCAGCCGTCTCCGGCCATGGTGCTCGAGAAGTTGCTCCGGGATCCGTCACTGCGCCTCAAGGAGGAAGGGCGGCATCTCTTGCGCCTTTTGCAGCAGAACGCCTCGGCGGAATGGAACCACCTCACCGCCGCCGTACCGCCCCACTGCGGGGCACTGGTCGGAAGCCTCGCACGCCAATACGCGGCAACCTGGCTGGAATTCGCTCAGCATCTCGACGAGCGTGACCAGTCCACTGCTCAAAAGGCGGTCAGCTGATGATCGGCCTCGACTTGAGCCATGGGAGAACCGCACCTCCTCGTGGCCGAAATTCGTACGGCCCGCAGATTCCGCGCGGAACTCCCCACAGGGGTGAGTGCGAAATCACGAGGGAACGGTAACGGCTTTGCCTGGGCGATGCGCCGGGCGCCCACCATTTGGACGCCCGGCACGCTTCTTCGGCCCTGAGCCCGACTTCCCACTTCGATCACCCGGCAGCGCCTGGAGCAAAAGCCCTGTCCTGCCGCGGCAGCATCACCGGGGTTCGGGCGACAGCGACTGTGTCAGGCGGCGGGCCGACGCGTCCCAGGACCAGGACTCCTGAACCCACCGACCGGCCCGCCGCACCCATCGCGGCGGGCCGGTCGGTGTCGAGCAGAATCCGGATCAGCGTGCCGGCGACCGCCCCGATGGCCGCGGCGTAGCAGCACGGCGTCGGGCAACTCGCGGCGGATCAGGGGCAGTGCCCGGATCGGCTGGTCCTGGTCCTGGCCCTGGCCCTTGCCCTTGCCCTTGCCCTTGCCCTTGCCCTTGCTCGGAACGAGGATCGCAATGCGGAGGATTACGGGCTTGCCCTGCAGGCCCAGCTCTGTGCATGCGTCGAATGATGCTGCGGTGTCGGCATGTACGGCTGCCGGAGCCGAGCCGCGAGGAACCCGTCCGACGCGTTGACGCGCCACTCGTCAAAGGCCTTCCGGTTCCCCCGATCGGCCCCTCATCGCATCATCCGCCACGACTGGCGCGGAAGGCTGTCGCTCATGTCGCGGCGGCGATGCAGCCCTGCCGAACGGTTCCGCCCGCCCGCCGGAAGGCGGCGGGGAGAGCGGCGTGCAACTGGCGCGGTGCCGCAGTTGAACACGCTGCCGGCCCCGGTTGAGCCGGGTATTGATCACGTACCTGCCTACGGGTCATCCTGCTTCGACGCGGATGGAAAACATCTCTTCCGTCAGCTGCGGCGAACCGACCGATTCCCTGCCCAGCCCTGCACACCTCCCACTTCCAGGAGCTTTTCCTATGGCTGTGCGAGACATATCGCATGTCGAGCTGTACACGAGAGACAAAGTCACCACCGTTCGCTTCCTCGTCTCCACCATGGGTTTCACGCGGGTCGCGGATTCCGTCGCCGTGGACCGGAGTTCCGTGCTGTTGCGGCAGGGCGACGTCCAACTCGTGGTCACATCGGGGTGGGTGACGGGGAAGTGGCTGTCCGAGCACAGGGACGGTGTCGCCGATATCGCGTTGACGTGCGACGACGTGACGGAAACGGCCCGGGCCGCGCTGGCCGCCGGTGCAAGGGTCACGCACTCGCCGCAGGGGAACCCGGTCGTGTCGGGATGGGGTGGTGTCTCCCACACCCTCCTTCCGGACACCACCGCCGACTCCGCCGTTCCGCCCGCAGGTCACAAGTGGACAGCCTCTCCGGGGGCGACGGACGAGCCCGTGGGGCGGGTTCGGAGGTTGGACCATGTCGCCATCCGTCTGGAGGCGAGCCGCCTGGCGGACTACGCAGCCTTCTGCACCGAGGTCTTCGGCCTGTCCCCCGTCCCGGTCCCCCGCCTCGCCCCCGGCAGACAGGACGTCGCCCCCACCGTGCTCCGCAGCACCTCGGAGCGCGTAGCCTTCGCCCTCACCGCTGCGGACGCGCACCCCGGCGCGGGGGCGCCCGCTGCGTCCCCGGACCCCGAGTGGCCCATGGGCGCTCATCGGCTGGCGTTCCTCGCCGATGACGTCCTGTCCGGGGCACGCGAGTTCCGGAACCCGGGCATGCAGCGGCTCCGCCTCCAACTGGTCGAACGCGGCGGCCCGCACGGGCTCGGCACCGCCGACGCCGGGTTCACCGCCGATACCCGCAGCCCGGTCGGCTGACCACCGGGCGGCGTACCGGCCGAAACGCCGTCGCGCACCAGGCGTTTGGAGGCCCGAACCGAAGATGGTCCAGAATGTGGGCGTGATGACGACGCAGAACAGCGGAAGGCCTCCGGCAGTGAGCGACAACCCGGGGGCGGGGCTGCGCGCCGTCATCGTCGACGACCAGGCATTGGTACGCACCGGGTTCCGCATGATTCTGCTGTCGGACGGCATCGAGGTGGTGGGTGAGGCGACCACCGGCGGCGAGGCCGTCGCGGTGGTGCGCCGCACACGGCCCGACGTGGTGCTGATGGACATTCGGATGCCGGAGATGGACGGCATCGAGGCGACCCGGCGGATTGTCGCCGACGGGTCCGTGCAGACGCGTGTCATCATTCTGACCACTTACGACGTGAACGAGTACGTCTATGAGGCCCTGTCGGCCGGCGCCAGCGGGTTCCTCCTGAAGGACGTGTCCCCCGATCAGCTCGTGGCCGCGGTACGGCTCGTACGAGCCAACGACGCCCTGCTGGCGCCCAAGATCACACGCCGTCTGATCGAGCGCTTCTCTCCGCGTGCGGACGTGAAGCCCAGGGTGCACCGGGACCTGTCCGGGCTGACGACGCGCGAGCTGGAGGTGCTGCGCCTGCTCGCCACCGGCCTGAGCAACGCCGAGTTGGCGGAGCGGCTGACCCTCAGCACCGCCACGGTGAAGACGCACGTGGCGCGGATCCTGTCCAAACTCGGACTGCGCGATCGGGTGCAGGCCGTGGTGCTGGCCTACGAGACCGGGCTGATCTCTCCGGGCGAGTAGCCCCGTGAGAGATCAGCCCTGGCGGCCGGTCCGGCCGGGAACAGCCGGCCGAGTCGCCCGTGTCAGACGCTGCCGAGCACAACGACGGCGTTCTGGCCCCCGAAGCCGAACGAGTTGCTGACGGCGACGGACACCGGGGTGTGCCGAGCCCCGCCGTGCACGATGTCGATCTCGGGCAGATCCGCGCCGGGGGTCTCGAAGTTGGCGGTGGGTGGTATGACCCCCTGGTCGATCGACAGAGCGGTGAACGCGGCCTCGACCGCTCCCGCCGCGCCCAGCATGTGGCCGGTCACGCCCTTGGTGGAGGTGACGGCGGTCCCCGTGCCGAACATCCCGGCGAGGAGCCGTGCCTCGACGGCGTCGCCCTGCGGGGTGCTGGTCGCATGGGCGTTGACGAGTGAGACCTCCGACGCGCCGACCCGCGCGTCCGCCAGGGCCTGCCGCAGGGCGAGTCGGGCGCCGTGCCCCTCGGGGTCGGGGGCGGTGAGGTGGTGGGCATCGGAGGAGGCGCCGTATCCCAGCAGCCGCGCGTAGCCGCGTCGTCCGCGGGCCCGGGCGTCCTCGGCGCGTTCCAGGAGCAGCACGGCCGCTCCTTCACCCAGGACGAAGCCGTCGCGCCGCGCGTCGAACGGCCGGGACGCCCTGGCCGGGTCCTCGCCGTGTCGGGAGAGCGCCTTGAGGCGGTCGAAGGCGGTGGCGACCAGGGGGGTCACGGTGGCTTCGGTGCCGCCGGCGAGGACCGCGTCGCAACGACCCGCGCGCAGCAGGTCCAGGGCCACGCCCAATGCCGTGGTGCCCGAAGCGCACGCCGTGGACACGGAGAGGGACGGGCCGTGCAGGCCCAGGTCCCGGGCCACGGTGCCGGCCGCGAAGTTGTCGATGGCCTTGGGGGCGGTCAGCGGGTTGACCGCGCGCGGCCCCCGGTCCGCCAACCGGCGCCGCTGTTCCTCCCAGGTCTGCTGCCCGCCGACCGCGGTGCCGAGCACGACACCGACCCGGGAGGGGTCCCAGGAGGTGTCGGTCACGGCCGCGTCGGCGACGGCGGCACGGGCCGCTGCGACGGCGAACTGCGTGAAGAGGTCCATCCGGCGGGCTTCGGCGCCGCACTCCTGCTCCGCGTCGAAGCCGGTCACCGCGCAGCTGAAGGACACGCCGAGGTCGGTGAGCCGGGGATCCTCCGTGGCGCCGGACAGTCCGGCGCAGGTCGCCTTCCAGGCCAGACCGGTGGTCAGACCGACCGGTGTGACCATCCCGATGCCGGTGACGACGATGTCAGGGTGGTCGTACACGGGGGCGGTCATGCCGTGGGGGTGACGCCGGGGACCTCGTAGGTCCTGTCGAGGAGGTGGGGGAGGTGGGGGGTGAGCATCTGCGGGCTCCCTTCCATCAGATTTCAGAACGTACAGGGGTCAGGTGCGGCCATGTCAGTGCGGCCGAACCCCAGGTCAGTCCGCCTCCGAAGGCGGTGAGCACGGTGCGGGCGCCCGGCTTGAGGCGTCCGCCCTCCGCAGCGTCGGCCAGCGCGAGCGGGATGGAGGCGGCCGCGGTGTTGCCGACCTGGGCGATCTCGCACACCGCCGCGTCCGACGGCACCCGGAGCCGGTCCGCGACCGCGTCGATGATGCGTGCGTTGGCCTGGTGGCCCACGAAGGCCCCGACGGAGTCCGGGCTCCAGGCGCAGTCCTTCATCACTCGCAGGGCCGAACTGGTCATCTGTTCGACAGCCCGCAGGTACACCTTGCGGCCCGCCATGGTGAACCAGCGTCCGCCCTCGGGCTGTTCACGCTCGCCCGGCACGTGGATCACATCCCGGGCCGAACCGTCACTGCCCAGGTCGAAGGCGAGCAGGGCCCCCGCTTCGCGCACGGTGCCGCGGCGCAGCACCACCGCCCCCGCGCCGTCGCCGAAGAGCACCGCGGTCGACCGGTCGGCGGGGTCGATGATGCGCGAGTACGTCTCGGCGGCGGTCACCAGGACGCTGTCCACGAGGCCGGCGCTGATAAGTCCCGCGGCAGTCGCCGTCGCGTAGATGAAGCCGCTGCACACGGCCGAGACGTCGAAGGCCGGTATCGCACCCTGTCCGATGCGATGGGCGACCTCGGGTGCGGCGGCGGGGCAGGGCCGGTCCGGGGTCGTGGTGGCGAGCACCAGCGCGTCCACCGTGGTGCGGCCCGCCGAGCGCAGGGCGCCGGCGGCGGCCGCGCAGGCGAGGTCCGTCATGGAGACGTCCGGGTCGACGCGCCGCCGGGCGGCGATTCCGGTGCGTGTACGTATCCAGTCGTCACTGGTGTCCAGGTGCTCCGCGAGCGCGGCATTGCTGATTTCCGTACGGGGCAGGCACGTTCCCAGTCCGGCAACGACTGCGGCGGGGCGGCCGTCCGGTTCTCCCCGGGCCGCCGTTGTGAACTCCGTTGCGTGCATTCTTATGCCCCTTCAATTCCTTTTCACGAACAACAGGACACAGCGCTTTCCTGGGAGTTCAGCGAAAAGTGACCGTACACAGGCCTGGAGAGCAGGCACAACAGGCGACCTGCGCCGCCCATTCGATTCGGCCGATTTCGTATCCGCGACGGCATGCGGCACGGCCGTTCAACCGTGCCCCGGCGCCAGTTGAACACGGCGGTCTATCAGCTCCTGCCCTGCCGTCACAATGTTCAGGTGAAACAGGGAGAAGACGACGCGAGTACCGGATGGTGGCAGTCCGTGCGCGAGGTGCTGCGGCCCGAGGCACGTCCCGGCGCACGGGCGCTGCTTGCGGACGCGCTGCTCGCGGCCGCGCTGGCCGCCGTCGGTGTCATCGCCAGCTGGAAGTTCCAGGCCGTCGACCACATGCCCGGCATGCGTCCGCAGGATGCGCCGGCCTACGTACCGCGGGGCGGGCGTCCGAACTACTGGCTCCTTGCTCTCAATCCGCTGCCGCTGGCTTTCCGGCGCTGGCACCCGCTGCCCGCGTTCTGGGCCGCGGTGGTCACGGGCCTCCTGCTGGCCAGTCAGGCCACGTGGATCACCCTCGCGGTCTGTGCCGTGGCCGCCTACAGCGCGATCGCCCACAGCCGCCGGCGCGTACTCGCCGTGGTGAGCCTGGCGATCGCCGCGGTGCTGAGCAGTTTCGCCTTCCACGACGCCGCGCCTGAGCTGCCGGGCTGGTCCGCGGCCTTCGTGATCATGATGCTCGCCGCGGTCGTCGCGGGGACGGTGCGGTATTGGCAGGACCAGTTCAGAGCCAGCCAGGTGCGCGTGGCCACCCTGCAGACGGAGAAGGAGGAGGCCGCACGGAAGGCCGTGGAGGAGGAGCGCACCCGCATCACCGCCGAGCTCCACGACATCGTGTCGCACAACGTGAGCGTGATGGTGATCCAGGCGGGCGCAGCCCACCGGGTCCTGGACACGGCACCGGAGGAGGCCCGGGAGGCGATGCACGCGGTGGAGGCCAGCGGCCGAGGCGCGATGGCCGAACTGCGTGCCGTCATGAGCCTGCTGACCGGTCCGGGCAGCTCCGTCGACGGGCTGCAGCCGCAGCCGGGGCTTGATCAGCTGGAGGCGCTGGTCAAAGGGGTGCGGGCGACCGGGATGCCGGTGGACCTCACGGTGTCGCTGCCGCCCGAACCGTTGCCTCCCGGCGTCGAGCTCGCCGCGTACCGCGTCGTCCAGGAAGCCCTGACCAACGCGCTCAAGCATGCCTCCGGAGCGAGCGCATCGGTTGTCCTGCGCCATGACGACGACTGGCTGGAGATCGAGGTCACCGACACCGGAGGCACCCGGACGGAACAGGCGAACTCCGGCAACAGCAGGGGCCTGATCGGGCTGCGTGAACGGCTTGCCGCGTATGGCGGATCCCTGGAGGCACGCCACAGGATCGGCAGCGGCTTCATGAACAGGGCCCGGATCCCGTGGCGGCCCACCTGACCCGGCGACATCGGGCGCGGCACGGCCGGGACGGCATCCACTCCCCCGGGAACGGGGACGGCCGCGCGCGGGAGAGGCAGGTGCGGCCGTCGTCCGTGACCGCGACGGTACGCTGCCGGCCTCCCGCTCTCCCGCGGTGCACGCGTTGGCCGCCGGGCCTGCCGCGGCGCCGTACCCGCGACGGACACGGCCTCCCTGCCCGGAATGGTCGACGCACCGTCATCCCGGCAATCGGACGGCCCCAAGCGGCAGTTCACACCGGAACAACCGGCTTGCGCCCGTCATCCACACCTCTCCGGTAGTCGCTGACAACACGGCGCACGGCCGTGCGCCGGTTCGTTCAACTGCGCGGAGTCGTCAGTTGAACGGTCGAGGATCGACCGGATGATCGGCCGGATGATACTCATCAAGTCGTCATCCACGCCCCTGGCGTATCGCATCGAACCGCCTTGGGGCGCAGCCGCGGGCCGCGCGTCCCGTCACCGACAGGACCACCACTGCACGTCGGCCCGCACACCTTCGTCACCGGCAGTGAAACGAGTCGGGGAAACCATGCCTTTCGTCAACACCAACGGGATCCGGCTCGCTTACGAGCGTCAGGGCCGCGGGGAGCCCGTCCTGCTCATCATGGGCTCGGGGGCCGCGGGCCGAGCCTGGACCATGCACCAGACACCGGCGCTCAACGCGGCCGGCTACGAGACGATCACGTTCGACAACCGGGGGATCGCGGGGTCCGACGCTCCGCCCGGCGCGTACACGCTCGACGAGCTGGTCGCCGACACCGCAGGCCTGATGGAGGCCCTGGGCCTCGGGCCGTGCCGTGTCGTCGGCACGTCGATGGGCGCGATGATCGCGCAGGAGCTGGCCCTCAGCAGGCCGGGCCTGGTGCGGTCCGCGGTCCTGATGTCCAGCAGGGCGCGGGCGGACGCGCTGCGCCGCGCGCACTCCGCGGCGGATCGTGTGCTGCGCGAGAGCGGAGTGAAGCTGCCTCCCTCGTACGAGGCGCTCCGGACGGTCCTGGAGATGATGTCGCCGACGACCCTCAACGACGAGGCAGCGGTCGCGACCTGGCTGGAGATCTTCGAACTGTCCGGCGGCAGCACACAGGCCGCCGCCGGACAGGACTCGGTCTCCGAGTCCCTCGGCGACCGCCGCCAGGCGTTGCGCGGCGTCACGGTGCCGTGCCGTGTCATCTCCTTCTCCGACGACCTCATCTGCCCGCCGCACCTGGCCGGTGAGGTGGCCGACGCCATCCCCGGCTGCGACCTGGTGGAGATCCCTGGGTGCGGGCACCTCGGATACCTGGAGCGCCCGGAAGCCGTCAACGCGGCGATCATCGATTTCCTCGACCAGCACTGACCCATCGACCGACATCGCCGTCTCAGGACGAGACACGAGAGTGAGGCAGGTTTCCGTGACCAAGGGCGGCCCTACAGGTCTGCGGTTCGACGACGACTCGATCACCCGGCAGAGGGTCCGGCCCGGCACCGTCCGGCGGATCGTCCCGTACGCCAAGCGCTACCGCATGGCGCTGGTAGTACTCCTCCTGACGACGGTCGTCAGCGCGGTCATCACCGCGACCAGCCCCCTTCTCCTCAAGATGATCATCGATGACGGCATCATGCCCAAGCGGCTCGGGGTCGTGGTGGGGCTGTGCCTGACCATCGCGGGTCTGGCTCTGGTGGACGCCGCGGCCATGTACGTGCAGACCTGGTGCTCGGGCCGGATCGGTGAGGGTCTCGTCTACGACCTGCGGACCAAGGTGTTCGCGCACGTGCAGCGGCAGCCGCTGGCGTTCTTCACGCGGGCGCAGACCGGTGCGCTGGTCAGCCGCCTCAACGCCGACGTCATCGGGGCGCGGCAGGCGGTGACGACGCTCCTGACCAATGCGGTCACGACCGTCCTGACGCTGGTCCTCGTCCTCGGCACGATGTTCTACCTGTCGTGGCAGATCACGGTTGCCGCGCTGCTGATGATCCCGCTCTTCCTGCTGCCGGTGCGACTGATCGCACGCAGGCTGCAGCGGCTCACCCGGGAGACCATGCAGCTCGACGCCGAGATGAGCTCGATGATGAGCGAGCGGTTCAACGTCTCAGGTGCCATGCTCGCCAAGCTCTACGGCCGCGCGGACGACGAGAGCGGCCTGTTCGCGGCCCGCGCGGGCCGGGTGCGCGACATCGCCGTCGGCGGCGTGATCTACGGCCGGCTGCTCTTCATCATCGTCACGGTCCTCACCTCGCTCACCACGGCCCTGGTGTATGGCCTGGGCGGCGCCCTCACCATCGACGGCGTCCTGCCGATCGGCACCCTCGTCGCCATGGTGACCCTGCTGCTGCGGCTCTACGGGCCCATCAACCAGCTGTCCAGCCTGCAGGTCACCGCGATGAACGCGCTGGTCAGCTTCGACCGGGTCTTCGAGGTCCTCGACCTCGAACCGATGGTGTCGGAGCGCCCCGACGCCCGCGCGCTGTCCGTGCCGGGCCCTGCCGGCGAGGCGCACGACATCGAGTTCGACCGGGTGAGCTTCCGGTACCCCACCGCGGACGAGGTCTCGCTCGCCTCCCTGGAGTCGATCGGGACGCGCATGCCGGAACGCGGCGACACGGAGCCGGCGTTGCACGAGTTGAGCTTCCGCGTACCGGCGGGCCGGATGACCGCGCTCGTCGGGCCGTCCGGCGCCGGGAAGACCACGCTCACCAACCTGGTGGCACGCCTGTACGACCCGACGTCGGGCACCGTCCGGCTCGGCGGGCACGACATCAGCGAGCTGACCCTCCAGTCGCTGTGGGACACGGTCGGCGTGGTCCCGCAGGACGCGCACCTCTTCCACGACACGCTGCGGGCCAATCTGACCTACGCCCGGCCCGCGGCCTCCGAGCAGGAGCTGATCGACGCCTGCGTCGCCGCGCGCGTGTGGGACACCGTCAGCAGCCTGCCCAACGGCCTCGACACGATGGTCGGCGACCGCGGCCACCGCCTCTCCGGCGGCGAGAAACAGCGGATATCCCTGGCCCGGCTGCTGTTGAAGGCCCCGCCGGTCGTGGTCCTCGACGAGGCGACCGCCCACTTGGACTCGGAGTCCGAGGCGGCGATCCAGCGCGCTCTGAAGACCGCCCTGGCCGGCCGGACATCCCTGGTGATCGCGCACCGCCTGTCCACGATCCGCGAGGCCGACCAGATCCTCGTCCTGGAGTCCGGACAGATCCGGGAGAGCGGCACCCACGAGGAGCTGCTCGCTGCGGATGGGCTCTACGCGCACCTGTACCGCACCCAGTTCGCGCAGCAGTCCCCCGACGACGCCGACGTCCCCGCCGAGGTCCGCTGAGGTCCGTCGACCGCCGCCGAACGGCCCGTCCCGGAGGAGAGACCCCGGGCCGGGCCGTTCGCGCGTGCCGGAGCTACATCGCAGGGATGACCCCTCGGCCGAATTACCTCCCGGGGCCGACGTCCGCCCCCGGCGCGCGGCCTAGCGTCGCAGCATGACCAGTGAGAACAGTTCTGACCAGCTCGTCGTACGGCTGGACGGTGTACGCAAGGAGTACGGACAGTCCATCGCCCTCGACGACGTCTCGATGGAGATCCGGCAGGGCGAGGCGGTCGCGGTGATGGGACCGTCGGGCTGCGGCAAGTCCACCCTGCTGAACATGATCGCGGGCCTCGACCGCCCCACCGCGGGGTTGATCAACATCCACGGCGACGACCTGGGCAGCCTCAACGAGACAGGTCTGGCGCTGTTCCGCCGCCGACGGATCGGCATGGTCTTCCAGTTCTTCAACCTGCTCGACGACCTGACGGCGCTGGACAACGTGGCGCTCGCCGGGCAGCTCTCCGGCACCTCGGCCCGGCAGGCCCGCAAGCGTGCGCTCGACCTCCTCGACCAGCTCGGCGTCGCGGACCACCGGAACAACTACCCGGCGACGCTCAGCGGCGGCCAGCGCCAGCGGGTCGCGGTGGCCCGGGCGCTGATGAACAAGCCGTCCCTGCTGCTGGCGGACGAACCGACCGGCGCCCTGGACCGCAGCAGCGGCGAGCAGGTGATGAACCTGTTGCTCGACCTCAACGCGATCGGCCAGACGCTGCTCATCGTCACGCACGACCCGCGCCTCGCCGAGCGTTGCGCGACCCGTCTCATCGAGTTCGAGGACGGCCGGATCGCCCGCGAGAAGGTCCTGGAGCGGGCCGCATGAGCGCCGTATGGCATGCCGCGCGGGCCGCCGTCCGGCGTCGCCGGCTGCAGACGGTCATCATCGGCCTGGTCGTCCTGCTGTCCACCGCGACCGTGGTCGTCGCGACGGGGCTCCTCGACTCCGCGAGCCGCCCCTTCGACCGGGCCTTCGGCAAGCAGCACGGCGCGCACGCCGTCGCCGCCTTCGACCCCGCCGAGGTCTCCGCACAGCAGCTCTCCGCGACCGCCCGGCGGTCGGGCGTCGAGGCCTCCGCCGGCCCCTTCGGCCAGACCTCGGTGAGCATCGCGCCGGGCAGTGCCTCCTTCCTGACGGGGCCTCTGACCGTGGTGGGCCGGGGCGACGCGGGCGGCCCGGTGGACAAGGTGAATGTCTGGAGCGGCCGTTGGGCCGACAAGCCCGGCGAGATCGTGGTGAACCAGACCCCGCCCGCGAGGGGCGGTGGAGCACCGTTCCCACCGGGTGGCAAGGTGGTGACCCCGGAAGGCACGAAACTCACCATCGTCGGCTACGCCTACACCATGAGCCGGACCGCCGACGCCTGGGTCACGCCCGAGCAGATGAAGGCGATGCACCCGACGGCCCAGCAGATGCTGTACCGGTTCTCGTCGGCGTCGACGAAGGCCGACGTCGAGCAGAGCGTCGAGAAGGCCACGGCGGGACTGCCGAAGGGTTCGCTGGTCGCCACGCAGTCGTATCTCACGATCAAGAAGGACGTGGCCTCCGGGCCGGGCGTGTACGTACCCTTCCTGATGGTCTTCGGCGTCCTCGGCCTCATCGTCGCCGTCGTGATCGTCGCCAATGTCATCAGCGGCGCCGTCGTCTCCGGATTCCGGCACATCGGCGTGCTCAAGTCCCTGGGGTTCACGCCGCGTCAGGTGGTCGCGGTCTACCTGCTGATGGTCTCGCTGCCCGCGGTGATCGGCTGCGTCCTGGGCACCGTCGGCGGCGTCCTCGCCACGGAGCCGTTGCTGACCAGCGCGTTCCAGGGAACGGGCATGGACCTCCGTGGTGTCGCGGTCAGCTGGTGGGTGCCCGTGGCCGCCCTGGTGGGCATGCCGCTCCTCGTCGTCCTCGCGGCGGCCGTCCCGGCGATGCGGGCGCACCGGCTCTCCGCGGCCGAGGCGATCAGCGCGGGCAGCGCCCCGCGCCGGGGCCGCGGGCTACGGATCCAGCGCCGTCTGAGCGGCAGTTCGCTGCCGCGCCCGGTCAGCCTCGGCCTGGGCCAGCCCTTCGCACGGCCGGGCCGTACCGCGATGACGCTGGTGGCTGTCCTCCTCGGCGTGACCATCGCGGCCTTCGCAACCGGTCTGGCCAGTACGGTCAGCGAGTTCGGGCAGGCCAAGAGCCCGTCCTCCGCGGCCCAGATCGTCGTCCAGCCCGGCCAGTCGCAGTTCGGCGAGACGGCGCCGAAGCTGGACGACGAACAGACCGAGAAGGCCCTGCGGTCCCTGCAGGGCACCAAGAGCGTGACAGTCAACGCGCATGTCCCGGTCTCCATCATGGGCTCCAAGAAGGCCGTCGCGGAGTTCTGGCGCGGGGACACCTCCGCACTCGACTTCCAGGACCGGATCGTCAAGGGGCACTGGATCGAGGGGCCCGGGCAGGTCGCCGCGTCGACGGCGTTCCTGCGCGAGCGGGGGCTGCACGTCGGTGACCGGATGACCATGGAGGTGGGCGGCAAGCCGGCCCCCGTAACCGTCGTCGCCTCGCTGATGAACAACGGGGATCTGCTGTACGCGGACTGGCGGGCGCTGTCCGACCGCGGCCTGGACGTCACACGGCTCAACTCCCGCTTCCAGTACCTGGTGCAGGTGTCCCCCGGGACGAACATCGCCCAGTACAGCGACGCGGTGCGGTCGGCGGACCCGGGCCTCTACACCCGCCCGACCGACGACTCCTCCAGCTTCACCACGGCCGTCATCGGCCTGTCCGCGGTCCTCACCCTCATGCTGGCGACCGTCGCAGGGCTCGGGGTGTTCAACACGGTCGTGCTCAACACCCGTGAGCGCCGCCGCGACCTGGGCACGCTGCAGTCGCTCGGCATGACGCCCCGTCAGGTGATCGGCATGACGGTGACGTCGATGGCGGCGGTCGGGGCGGTCGGCGGATTGCTCGGGCTCCCCCTGGGGGTCCTCGCCCACCGCTGGATCGTGCCGATCGCCAGTGAGGCGGCGAAGGTGGAGCTGCCGGCGCGCATGCTGGACGTGTGGCAGGCACCGGACCTGCTGCTCCTCGGCCTCGCCGGCATCGTGATCGCGGTTCTCGGAGCATTCTTCCCGGCGCGCGCGACGACCCGCATGGCCACTGCGGACGCACTGCGCAGCGAATGACGGGCAGGGTTTTCCCACATCCCCCGGAGGAAAACCCTGCGACCGCGGACGCCGACCACCGACCGGTGGTCGGCTTCTGCGTGTTCACCACGGCTTTCCGTGCACCTTCCCGGCCGAATGCAGACATGCGAGCATGAACGCAGATCTGCCCTCCAAAGGGTTTTCCGAAAAGCCGCGTTGCCGATTTCGCGTGGTCGCGCCCTCTCAACCACGGGCGCCCGACCCGGCATTGCCGTCCGGCTTTTTTCCGGCACTGCACGCGGCACCGAATTTCTGGCATTCATGGGGAGTTCATGGGCATCGGTCATGCGCGCGAGTACATACCCGCGGCCAACAGGACGAGCGTTCCGGACAGCAAGGAGGGGGGCGCGCGCCTTGACCGCGCGGCCGTCGAGCGGGCGGGGCGGCTCCTGGCCGGCCGGGTGTGGCGAACGCCCGTCCTGCGCTGCGACCAACTGGACGCCCGCTGCGGCGCACGTCTGTGGCTGAAGGCGGAGAACCTGCAGCGCGGCGGCTCGTTCAAGGTCCGCGGGGCGCTCCTCGCGGTGGAACACCTCGTCGCGTCCGGCAGCCGCGGGGTGATCGCGCAGAGCACCGGCAACCACGCGATCGCGGTCGCCCTCGCCGCCCGGCAGTACGGCCTCCCGGCCATCGTGGTCCTCCCGACCGACGCCCCGCCCGCCAAGATCCACCGGATCCGGGAGGCCGGTGCCGTCGTGGTCACGGCCGGCACCCTGCTCGCCGAGCGGGTGGCCGTCGTGGCAGACCTGCGCGAGGCGCACGGCTACGACGTCATCGACCCGTACCAGAACCCGCACGTCGTCGCGGGCCAGGGGACCGCCACGGCCGAACTGCTCGACCAGGCCGCGGCGGAGGGCGTGCGCCTGGACGCGGTGGTGGTCCCGGTGGGCGGCGGCAGCGCGATCGCCGGTGCCTGCCTGACGGCCGAGGGACGCAAGGTGGCCGTGGTCGGGGCCGAGCCGCAGGCCGTGCCCGCGCTCACCACGGCGCTGCGCGCGCGACGGCCGGTGACCGTGCCCGCCGGGCACACCATCGCCGACGGGCTGCGCCCCGACCGGATCGGCGCCCTGCCGTTCGCCCTCGTCCAGGGGGCCGTGGCCGCGGTCGAGACGGTGTCGGAGGAAGCCATCGCCGATGCGATGCGGGCCGCGTTCCTGCACGCGCGGCTGGTGATCGAGCCGGCGGCGGCCACCGCGCTCGCGGCCGCCATGGAACACGCGTCCCGCCACGGCGCGGATGTCGGAGTGCTGCTCAGCGGCGGAAACGTCGAGCCGGGTCTGGCTGCTTCGCTGCTGACCGGCCAGGGGGCCTCCGGCCCGCACACCGCGGCGGTCTGAGGCAGCCCGTAGCGCGCCTCAGGGCAGGACAGCGCCAAAGAAGCCGAGCCGCAGAACGGAGCGGGCCGGGCGTCCGACGACACGAGGTCGTGGAGGCGCCCGGCCCGCTTCGGCATGTCCGCCGGGGCCGCGCGGCGGCGTGCGCCGCGCGGCAGCAGTCAGTCGTCCAGGCCCAGCCATTCCGACACGGCGGACCACACGATGGCCAGGTTGTCCGGCGTGCCGATCTCGTGGTGGGCGCAGTCGATTCCGGTCCGGTGGACCTCTCCGGAGACGTGGGGCCGCCACGCCTCGCCGGTGACCGGGCCGGCGCGGCCCTCCCGTTCGGCCGCGATCAGCAGCATGTCGCCGTCGAACAGGCCCTGCTCATGGCGCAGTTGGATCTCACGCTGGTTCATCAGGACCCGGGCGATGTTCGCGTACTCCTCCTCCGTGGTGGCTCCGAGCGCGCCCCCCGCCTGACGGCGCACCATCTCGGTCACGCTCGCCAGCACCTCGTCGGGCACCTCCGTGAGGTCCTCCAGAGGACCGGCGTCCGGGTCCGGCACGGCCGGGTTCTGGTCCAGAACGACCAGTGCGGCGACCTCCTCGCCCGCGGCGCGCAGCCGTACGGCGATCTCGTGCCCGACCACCGCGCCGAAGGACCAGCCCAGCAGGTGGTACGGGCCAAAGGGCTGCACCCTGCGGATCTGCTCGACGTAGCGGTCGGCCATCTCGCCCACGGAACGGGCAAGTCGGCCGGCGCCGTGCAGCCCGCGGTCCTGCAGGCCGTACAGCGGGATGTCGCCGGGCACGTACCGGGCCAGCGGCATGTAGCACCAGCTCAGGCCGTCGGCGGGGTGCAGGCAGAAGAAAGGCGGCCTGCTGCCTTCGGTACGGATCGGCAGCAACTCGTCGAGGGCGTCGCGCACCGACGACAGGCTCATCCCCTTCACCAGCTCGCCGACCGTCGGCGCGGCGAACACGTCGCGGACCGCGACGGACACGCCCCGCTCCCGCAGCCGCTCCACGAGCCGGACCGCCATCAGGGAGTGCCCGCCGAGGGCGAAGAAGTCGTCGTCGACCCCGACCGACTCCACCCCGAGGACCTCGGCGAACGCCTCGCACAGACTGGACTCGAAGGCGGTGACGGCCCCGTTGGCGGTGGGGTCGGCGGCGGTGACCCCCGGCTCGGGCAGCGCCTTGCGGTCCAGCTTGCCGTTGGGCATCAGCGGCAGCCGCTCGATCACCACCACCGCGGACGGCACCATGTATCCCGGCATCCGGCCCTGGGCAAGCCCGCGCACCTCCCGGCCCAGCTCCTCCGCCTCCTTCGGGCCGGTGGCCGAACCGGGCACCACGTAGGCCACCAGGCGGTGGTCGCCCGGCGTGTCCTCGCGCACCACGACCACGGCCTGCCCGACCGAGGGGTGTGTGGCCAGAACGGCCTCGATCTCGCCGAGTTCGACCCGGAAGCCACGCACCTTGACCTGGTCGTCGGCGCGTCCGACGTACTGCAGGTCGCCGTCCGCGGTCCACCGGACCATGTCGCCGGTCCGGTACATCCGCTCCCCTGCGGCGCCGAACGGGCAGGCCACGAAGCGCCCCGCCGTCAGGCCGGGGCGGCCCAGGTATCCGCGAGCCAGCCCCTCACCCGCGATGTACAGCTCGCCCGCCACGCCGGGCGCCACCGGGACCAGGCCGTCGTCCAGGACGTAGACCTGGGTGTTGCCGATCGGGGAGCCGATCGAGGTGGCGTCGGCCGCCTCCGGCCGGAGCACCTTGGCGGTCGACCAGGTGGTGGTCTCCGTCGGGCCGTACAGGTTGGTCAGGGTCGGTGTGCGGCCCAGCAGGATACGGGCGAGATCCCCGGGCAGCGCCTCTGCGCCGATCAGGGCACGGACCCGGGTGAAGTCGACCGGGTCGTCGGTGTCCGCCACCAGGCCGCGCCACAGGCTCGGCGTTGCGTGCACCATCGTCACACCATCGGTGCGGATCAGCTCCCGCAGTGCCCACGGGTCGAGGACCTGCTCCTGCGCGGCGAGGACGAGCCGGGCGCCGTTGAGCAGCGGCAGATAGAACTCGAACCCGGCCATGTCGCAGCCGTGGGTGCTCACCGCGAGCAGCCGGTCGGCGGCGGTCAGCGGGAAGGAGTCCTGCATCGACGTGAGGAAGTTGACGATCGCCCGGTGCTCGACGAGCACGCCCTTGGGGCGTCCGGTGGACCCGGATGTGTAGATCACCCACATGGGGTGCCCGGGCAACAGCGGACGTGTGCGCTCGTCGTCGCCGACGGCCCGGTCCGGCAGGGCCGCAAGCTCCGCGGTCACCTCGGGGTCGTCGAGCAGCACCACCGGCACCCCGGATGCGGCGTCGGCGCCCACGTCGAACGAATCGAGCCGGTCCCGCATGCCCTCGCCGCTGAGCACGCACATCGCGCCGGAGTCGGCGATGACGTACGCGATGCGGTCGGCGGGGTAGTTCGGGTCGATCGGCAGGTAGGCGGCTCCGGCCTTGACCACGCCGAGCAGCGCCACGACCAGATCGACGGTGCGGTCGAAGACGACCGCGACGACCGACTCCGGCCCTACTCCCCGGCCGACGAGATACCGCGCCACGCGGTTGGCCCGCGCGTCCAGCTCGGCGTAGCTGAGGGCGACGTCACCGAAGGTCAGGGCGGTCGCGTCGGGGGTGCGCGCGACCTGCGCCTCGAACAGGGCGCCGACCGTGGTGTCCGGCAGCTCGGCCGCGGTGTCGTTCCACTCGGTCAGCATGCGATGCCGCTCGTCGTCCTCCAGGACGTCCACGGCGCTGAGCCGGGTGTCCGGGGCGGCGGAGAGGGCCGCGAGGGCGCGGTTGAGGCGGTCACCGATGCGCACCACCGACGCGGGTTCGAAGAGGTCCGCCGAGGCGGTCACGGTGCCGCGCAGGCCCGCGGGCGCGCCCTGGGCGTCGTACGTCTCGACCATGCTCACGTCCAGGTCGAACTTGACCACCGACTCCGTCACGGACGCCTCGCCGGAGGCCGGCCGCGGCGGGGCGCCCCCGTCGGCGGCGAGGCCGGGCAGATCGACCACCGCCTCGGCGGTGTTCTCCAGGAGCAGCATCA
Source organism: Streptomyces sp. NPDC058239 (assembly GCF_042882185.1). Classification (NCBI taxonomy): domain Bacteria; kingdom Bacillati; phylum Actinomycetota; class Actinomycetes; order Kitasatosporales; family Streptomycetaceae; genus Streptomyces; species Streptomyces sp. NPDC058239. The sequence continues at coordinate 14,886 of NZ_JBHVWS010000002.1, read as the reverse complement.
CCTGGAACAGCGGGTGGCGCGCCAGCGACCGGGCGGGGGCGAGTTCCTCGACGAGCCGCTCGAAGGGGACGTCCGCGTGGGCGAACGCGCCGAGGCCGGCTTCCCGGACCCGCTCCAGCACCCTGCGGTAGGTCGGGTCCTGCGACAGGTCGGTGCGCAGCACGAAGGTGTTGACGAAGTAGCCGACGAGGTCGTCGAGGGCTTCGTCGGTGCGTCCTGCGTGTGCCGATCCGATGGGGATGTCGGTGCCCGCGCCGAGGCGGGAAAGGAGCACCGCGAGCGCGCCGTGCAGCGCCATGAACATCGTCACGCCCTCGGCCCGCGCGACCTCCAGAAGCCGCGCGTGCACCTCGGCCGGAACCTCGATCGGTACGCGGTAGCCCTGGTGGCCGACCACGGCCGGGCGCCCCCGGTCGGTCGGCAGCGTGAGCTCCTCGGGGATGCCGGCGAGGGCCTCGCGCCAGTAGGCGACCTGACGGGCGAGCAGGCTGTCCGGGTCGTCCCCGTCGCCGAGCACCTCACGCTGCCACAGCGCGTAGTCGGCGTACTGCACCGGCAGCTCCTGCCACTGCGGGGGCCGGCCCTCGCTGCGCGCCGCGTACGCCACGGACAGGTCGCGGGCCAGTGGCGCCCAGGACCAGCCGTCGGTGGCGATGTGGTGGATCAGCACCACGAGGACGCGGTCGTCCGCGCCCGTCTCGAACAGCCAGGCCTTGACCGGCACGTCCGCCGACAGGTCGAAGGGGTGGCGCCGGGCGTCGGCGACCGCCCCGGACAGCTCCTCCGGAGCGACCCGGGTCACGGTGAGCTCCCACTCCAGTGCGGCCGGGTCGAGGACCTGCTGGTACGGCTCGCCGTCCGCCACCGCGTACACGGTGCGCAGCACTTCGTGGCGTGCGATGACATCCCGGAGCGCCGTGTTCAGCGCCGCGTGGTCCACCTCGCCCGCCAGCCGTACGGCGACGGGGATGTTGTAGGTGTCGCTGGCGCCTTCCAGCTTGTCGATGATCCACAGGCGGCGCTGGCCGTACGACAGCGGCAGCTGTGCGGGCCGGGGACCGGACACCAGCGGCGACCGGGCCTCGCGCGCCCCGGCCAGGTGCTCGGCCAGACCGGCGACGGTCGGCGCCTCGAACAGGTCGCGGATCTCGACCTCGACGCCGAGCAGGGCCCGGATCCGGCTGATCAGCCGGACCGCGAGCAGCGAGTGGCCGCCGAGTTCGAAGAAGTCGTCGTCCACGCCGACCGCGGGCACCCCCAGGACCTCGGCGAACGCCATGCAGAGGATCTCCTCCTGGAGACCGGCCCCCCGGTTCCGGCCGCCCGGCTGTTGGACCCCGTGGTATTCCGGGGCGGGCAGGGCCTTGCGGTCCAGCTTGCCGTTGCCCGTCAACGGCAACCGGTCGAGGAGCACCACCGCCGAGGGCACCATGTGTTCCGGCAGGCGCTGCGCGGCGAACTTGCGGATCGTCGCGGGCAGCCCCGAGTCCTGCGCGGTCTCCGGGTCGTCGGTCACCACGTAGGCCACCAGGCGCCGGTCGCCGGGGATGTCCTCGCGGGCGATCACCACTGCCTGGTCCACCATCGGGTGGGCGGCCAGGGCCGATCGGACCTCGCCGGGCTCGATGCGGAAGCCGCGGATCTTCACCTGCTCGTCGGCCCGCCCTGCGAACACCAGGCGACCGTGCGCGTCCCAGCGCGCCAGGTCGCCGGTGCGGTACAACCGCTCGCCCCTCGCGCCGAACGGGCTGGCCACGAAGCGTTCCGCGGTCAGGCCGGGGCGGCGCACATAGCCGCGCGCCAGGCCTGCCCCGGCGACGTACAGCTCACCGGCTGCGCCGACCGGCACCGGCCGGAGCCTGTTGTCCAGGACGTAGAAGCGGGTGTTGGCGAGCGGCGTGCCCACGGGTACCGAGCCGTCGGCCACCACATCGGCCGTCAGCGCGGTCGTGGCCACGCCGATGGTGGTCTCCGTCGGGCCGTAGTGGTTGAACACCGCGCGCCCGTCCGCGGCGGACAGGAGTGCCTGCACCCACTCGGGCTGTGCGGCCTCGCCACCGAGGACCAGCGACTTGGCGGGCAGCACCGCGCTCAGGTCCCCGGCCGCACCGAGCGCCGCCAGATGGGAGGGCACCGCCTTGAGGTGGTCGATGCGGTGCTCGGCCAGGTACCGGCTGACGGCCGCCGGGTCGGTGACCGCGTCCTCGTCCAGGATGTGCAGTTCACCGCCGGTGGTCAGGCTCGCGAACACCATGGTGTTGCCGAGGTCGGTGGCCTGCGCCTGGAGCAGCGCGTACCGGTCGCCCGGTGCGCCGAGCCCGGCGCGGCCCGGCACGGACGCCACGTAGTTGGAGAGCGAGCCATGGGTGACCGCGACGCCCTTGGGGCGGCCCGTCGACCCTGAGGTGTAGATGACGTACGCGAGCCCGTCCGGGGCCGTAGTGACCTGCGAGGCCGTCTCCTCGGCCGCGTCCAGCTGCATCGTCATCAGCGGGGAGTCGAGGGCGACGAGCCGCTTGCCCGCCGGCAGGTCGTCCAGGATCTCCTCGGTGGTCAGCGTCAGCGCGGCACGGCTGTCGGTGATGAGGTACGCGACCCGGTCGGCGGGCTGCTCGGGGTCGATCGGCAGATAGGCCGCACCGGCCTTCCACACGGCCAGGATCGCCGCGATCATCTCCACTCCGCGGCCCAGGCAGAGACCCACCAGGGACTCCGCCCCCACGCCCTGGTCCATCAGGTAGTGCGCAAGGCGGTTGGCGCGGGCGTCGAGTTCCGCGTACGACACCTGCGTACCGTCGGCGACGATCGCCACGGCGTCCGGGGTGCGGGCGGCCTGCTCCTCGAACCGGGCCGCCACCGTACCGGCGGGTACCTCGGCCGCGGTGTCGTTCCACTCCACCAGGACCCGGCGCAACTCGTCCTGAGGCAGTACGTCGATGGAACTCAGCGGCAGTTCGAGGCCGCCGTCCAGCGCGGAATCCAGCGCCGAGACCAGGTGGTCGAGGGCGGTGCGCACCAGCAGGCTCACCGCGTGCGGGTCGCCGGGGTCGGCGGAGTCCACGACCAGGCCCATGCTGTCGCCGTTGTCGTCCACGGCGACGGTCAGCGGGTAGTTGTTGAGGGGCCGCATGAACAGCCTGCGGATGCCCTCGAATCCCTCGTTCCGGCCGCGGTCCACGGTGCGGGCGGCCGGTCCTGCGGTGTTGTGGCGGTAGTTCAGCAGGCTGGTGAACAGGGGGATGTCACCGGTGACGCCGCTGGCACCCTGGGCTACGGCGAGCGGTGCGTGCTCGTGCTCGAGGAGCCCGGCCAACTGGCTGCGCATCGCGCCGATCGCCTCGAGGACTCCGACACCGGCCATGCGCACCCGGACCGGCAGGGTGTTCATGAAGAGACCGAGCACCCGGTCGGAGCCCGCGCCCGAGTTCATCCGGCCGAACAGGACGGTGCCGAAGACAACGTCCTCGCGGCCGCTGACCGCGGCGAGGGCCCGGGCGTACGCCACGTGCAGCAGGGTCGCGGGGCTGGTTCCGAGGCGGCGCGCGGTGGCGCGTACCCGGAGGTCGAGGGCCGGCTCGAATCCCAGGTGGGCCTTGTTCAGGTCGGTGCCGTCACCATGCACGTCCGTGACGCCGTACGCGGAGGTCGGTTCGGTCACATCGCCGAGGAGTTCGGCGAAGTACCGCTCGTGCTTCTCGCGTTCGTCTGCGCTGCGGGTCTGGGCGACGAAGTCGCGGAAGGGCAGGGGGTCCGCCAGTTCCGCTCCCCGACCGCTCAGGAAGGCGCGGAGTTCCTCGAAGACGGCCTCGATGGTCGTGTGGTCCTGAACCATGTGGTGCATGCGCAGCAGCGCCGCCCAGCGGTCGCTGCCGGGAACGGCCGCGATGTGCAGGTCGACCAGGGGCGCCCGGGTCAGGTCCATGGTGGCGCCGCCGAGTTCGAGGAGCTGGTCCACCAGCTCCTCGCCGTCCGGGTCCAGCGTCACGTGCTCGACGGGGACCCGGGCGTTGCGCCACACCACCTGCACCGGTTCCCGCAGCCCCTCCCACACCACGGAGGTGCGGTAGATGTCGTGCCGGTTCACCAGCTGCTGGAGTGCGTCCACGAAGGCGTCGAGGCGGGCACGTGAGTCGAACTCGAGCGCCGTGGGGGCCGCGTAGGTGTCACGTCCGGACCCCGCCATCAGGTGGTGGAAGAGCAGACCCTCCTGCAGCGGGGCGAGCGGGTAGACGTCCGCCACGTTGGCGACGCCGCCCTCGACCGTGGCGACGATCCGCTCGATCTCCTCGTCGGACAGGTCGACCAGCGGCAGCATCTGCGGAGTGAGTTCCTGCGCGCCATCGGGGATCTGGTTCGGCGGCACCGCGATGCGCGCGGCGGCCGTGTCGCCGGCCAGGCCCGCCACCGTCGGCGTCTCGAACAGCGCCCGGACCGAGACGGAGACGCCTCGCAACCGCAGCCGTTCCACGAGCGACACCGCGAGCAGGGAGTGCCCCCCGAGGCGGAAGAAGTCGTCGTCGACGCCGACCCGTTCAACGCCGAGGACCTCGGCGAACACCTCGCACAGGATCTCCTCGCGGGCGTCGGCGGGCGCTCGGCCCGCGCCCGCCGTGTACTCCGGTGCGGGCAGCGCCGCGCGGTCCAGCTTGCCGTTCACCGTCAGCGGCAGCTCGTCGAGGACGACGACCGCGGCCGGCACCATGTGCGCGGGCAGCCTCCCGGCCGCGAACCGACTCAGATCCTGGGCCAGTTCACCGCCCTGCGTGGGATCGTCCGGCACGGCATAGGCCACCAGGCGCTTGTCGCCCGGAGCATCCTCGCGGGCCACGACCGCCGCCCGGGCCACGGACGGGTGCTCGGCCAGCAGGGACGCGATCTCGCCCGGCTCGACGCGGAATCCGCGGATCTTGACCTGCTCATCGGAACGGCCCAGGTACTCCAGCTCGCCGTCCGCGCGCCACCGGGCCAGATCGCCGCTGCGGTACATGCGCTCGCCCGGTGCGAACGGCGAGGCCACGAACCGCTCGGCCGTGCTTCCGGCCCGGCCCGCGTAGCCGCGCGCCAGGCCGGCCCCCGCGATGTACAGGTCGCCCGCCACACCGACCGGGACCGGCGCCAGGCCGGCATCGAGCACATACAGGCGGGTGTTGGCGATCGGCCGCCCGATGGGCACCGATTCGCCCACCTCCTGACCGGCCGCCACCTCGAAGACGCAGCACCCGACCACCGTCTCGGTCGGCCCGTACTCGTTGACCACGAGGGAGCCGGGCGCCTGGTCGAGCCAGGCACGCACATCAGCGCCCTGCAGCGCCTCACCGCCGACGATCCAGCGCCGGGCCGCCCCGGCGAGCTCTCCCTCCTCCAGCAGCCGGGAAAGCAGTGGCAGATGCCCGGGCACGACCTTCACCAGGCCGAACTCACCGGAGTCGCGCACCGCGGCGGCAAGGCCTTCGGGCCCTCCCTCGCGGCTGACCACGACGCGGGAGCCGGACACCAGGGGCACCAGCAGACTCGTGACCGTCAGGTCGAAGGCGAGCGACGAGTGCAGCGGTGCGCCGCCCCCCTCCGCCATGCCGTAGGTCCGGTTCGCCCACGCCACGTAGTTCGCCAGGCCGCCATGGGTGACCACAACGCCCTTGGGGCGGCCCGTCGACCCGGACGTGTAGATGACGTAGGCGCTCTGCGCGGACAAGGGGGTGCCTGTGCCGTCGTCCTCCGTCGGCGCCGTCTCCGGCAGTCCGGCGAGCTCGGCCTCCACCGCGGGCTCATCGAGCACCACCACCGGCGCAGCGGACCGCTGCTGGAACTCCGCAAGCCGGCCGCGGGAGCCGTGCCCGGTGAGGACGCACGTCACCGCGGCGTCCGTCAGCATGAACGCCGCACGCTCCGCCGGGTATTCGGGATCGACCGGCAGGTAGGCACCACCGGCCTTCCATACCGCGAGGACGGCAACCAGCACGTCCACACCGCGTTCCAGGCACAGGCCCACCACCGACTCGGGGCCCACGCCGTGGCGGACCAGCAGATGCGCCAGGCGGCTCGCCCGCGCGTCCAGCTCGCCGTAGGAGACCTCGGCGCCGTCGCACTCCACGGCGACCGCCGCCGGGTCCTCGGCGGCCCGCTGCCCGATCAGCTCCGGCACCGGCCGAAGCGGGGTGTCGTCCGCCGTGTCGTTCCACTCGACGAGCACCCGGCGGCGCTCGTCCGCGTCCACCACCTCGACGGTGCGCAGCGGCCGGTCCGGGCCGCTGTCGAGGACGCCTTCGAGCAGCGTCACCAGGTTCTCCACGGCGGTGTGCAGCAGGTCGCCCACCGCCGTCGCGTCGATCGGGGCCACTGCGTCCACGGCGAGTCCGATGCCGTCGTCCCCGTCGTCGTCCACCGAGACGGTCAGCGGGTAGTTGTTGCGCTCCTGGGAGAAGACGGCCCTGATGCCCGCGGTCCCTTCCGCGCCCGCCTCGTCCGCGGCCCCGACGGCCGGACGGCCGGTGTTGTGGCGGTAGTTGAGGAGCGAGGTGAACAGCGGGGTGTCACCGGGCACGCCGCTGGCCTGCTGGGCCAGTGCGAGGGGCGCGTGCTCGTGGTGGAGGAGTTCGGCGAGCTGGCCGCGCATCGCGGCGACCGCGGCCGCCGCCCCGAGTTCGCCGGTACGCATCCGCACCGGCAGCGTGTTGATGTACGGGCCCAGCGTGCGGTCAGATCCGCTGCCGGCGTTCATGCGCCCGAACAGGACGGTGCCGAACACCACGTCCTCGCGGCCGCTGACCGCGGCGAGCACCCGCGCCCACGCCACGTGCAGCACGGTGGCGGGGCTGGCGCCCAGGCTGCGGGCGACACCGCGCACCCGTGCCACAAGGTCCGGCGGGAACGGCAGCCTGGCGCGGACCGCCGCCGCGCCGTCGCCGTGCGCGTCGATCAGGCCGTAGGGCGCGGTCGGTTCGGTCACATCGCCGAGGAGCCGGGAGAAGTGGCGTTCGTGCTCGGCGCGGGCCACCCCGCCACGCGCCTGGGCGACGAAGTCGCGGAAGGGCAGCGGCTCGGGCAGCTCGTCGCCGCGTCCGGAAAGGAATGCCTCCACCTCGGCGAGCAGCACCTCGAGCGCCGTGTGGTCCTGAACCATGTGGTGCATCCGCACCAGCGCGAGCCACGCTCCGCCGTCCGGCTCGGCCGCCGCGTGCACCTGCATCAGCGGCGCACGCCGCAGGTCCATGGCCGAGCCGACCCGTGCGACAAGGTCCGCCACCGGGTCCGTGGCGTGCGGGTCGAGTGCGACCTCCTCGATGGGCAGGGCGGCACGGCGCCGCACCACCTGTACGGGCTCGCGCAAGCCCTCCCACCCGATGCCGGTCCGCAGGATGTCGTGCCGGTCCACGACCTGCTGAAGGGCGTCGGTGAACGCCTCAAGGCGCTCACGCGAGTCGAACCTGACGACGGTCGGCAGCACATAGGCGTCCTCGCCGCCGTCGGCGAGGAGGTGGTGGAAGAGCAGACCTTCCTGGAGGGGGGCCAGCGGGTAGATGTCGGCGACGTTGGCCACACCGCCGTCCACGGTGGCGACGATTCGCTCGATCTCGTCGGCGGTCAGGTCGACCAGCGGGAGCATCTCCGGCGTGATCGCCTGCGCATCCTCCGGAATCGCGTTGGGCGGTACGACAACGCTCTCCGCACCGGCCACGGCCGCAAGACCGGCCACAGTCGGGCTCTGGAACAACGCCCGTACCGAGATGGACACACCACGGGTACGCAGGACCTCCACCAGCCGTACTGCAAGCAGGGAGTGACCGCCCAGAGCGAAGAAGTCGTCGTCGACGCCGACCCCGTCCGTCCCCAGGACCTCGGCGAACACCTCGCAGAGAATCTCCTCGCGGACCGTCGACGGCCCACGGCCGGAGCCTGCGGCGTACTCGGGGGCGGGCAGCGCCGCGCGGTCCAGTTTGCCGTTCGGGGACAGGGGCAGCGCGTCGAGGGCCACCACGGCCGACGGCACCATGTACTGCGGCAGTCGCTCCGCCACCCGGGCCCGCACCGCGGCCGACAGCTCCCCCTCGGGCGCCCCGTCGGTCACGACGTAGGCCACCAGCCGCTTGTCACCGGCCACGTCCTCACGGGCCACCACCACGGCCTGGGCCACCGATGGGTGCGCGGCCACCGCCGACTGGACCTCGCCCAGCTCGATGCGGAACCCGCGGACCTTCACCTGTTCGTCCGCGCGGCCCAGGTACTCCAACTGCCCGTCGGCATTCCACCGGACCAGGTCACCCGTGCGGTACAGGCGCTGTCCGGGCGCCCCGTGGGGGTCGGCGACGAAACGTTCGGCGGTCAGTGCGGGGCGGCGCAGATAGCCCCGCGCCAGGCCCGCGCCGGCGATGTACAGCTCACCGGCCACTCCGGGTGCGACCGGCGAGAGGTGGTCGTCCAGAACGTACACACGGGCGTTGGAGATCGGCCCACCGATGGGCACGGCACCCTCGACGTCGGTGTCGACGTACGAGGCGGTGGTGTAGACGGTCGCCTCGGTCGGACCGTAGATGTTCGCCACCCGCGCGCCCGGCAGCTCCCGGCGGATACCGGCCACCGTGTCGGCGGTGAGCGCCTCGCCCGCGAGGACCACCGTGCGCGGCCGGACCTCGGGGCCGGAGCGGCCCAGGATCCGGGCGAAGGCCGACGGGACACCGCTGACCAGGCTCACCTGCAACGGGCCGCGCTCGGCGTCGGCGAGCGCGAGCAGGTCCGGGACGAGTTCGACGGATCCGCCGGTGACCAGCGGGCCGAACAGCTCGAAGACCGACACGTCGAAGGTGAACGAGGTCGAAAGGAGCACGCGGGAGAAGTCGGCACCGTCGAACTCGGCGGCAGCCCACGCCAGCAGCCCCGCCACCGACCGGTGCTCCACCACGACGCCCTTCGGGCGGCCCGTGGAACCGGAGGTGTAGATGACGTACGCCGGATGGCCGGGGGTCAGCGGGGCCATCCGCTCGTCCTGCGCCGGAGCCCGCGCGGGCAGCGCGGCGAGCGCGGCGGCGGTCTCCGGGGCGTCGAGGACCACGGCCCGCGGCCCGGAGGACGGAAGGGCCGCGGCGGTGGCCGAGTCGGCGAGAACCACCACGGGCGCCGCGTCGGCCAGCATGTACGCGATCCGCTCGGCGGGGTACGCCGGGTCCACCGGCACGTATGCACCGCCCGCCTTGAGCACGCCGAGCAGGGCCGGCACCGCGTCCGCTCCGCGCTCCACGCACACCGCGACCCGCGACTCCGGGCCGACGCCCAGGCCGATCAGGTGCCGGGCCAGCCGGTTGGCGCGCGCGTCCAGTTCGGCGTAGGTGAGCTCGGCGCCGTCGCACACCACGGCCACCGCGTCCGGGGTGCGGGCCACCTGCGTCTCGAACAGCTCGGTCACGGTGGCCTGCGGCACCTCGACCGCGGTGTCGTTCCAGTCCACGAGGACCCGGCGGCGCTCGTCCGCGTCCAGGACGTCGACCGCGCTCAGACGGATCTCCGGGTCGGCGGCGACCGCGGCGAGGAGCCGGCCCAGACGCTCGGCCAGGCGCTCGGCGGTCGCGACGTCGAACAGGTCCGCCGCAGCGATGAGCTCGCCGCGCAGCCCGGCCGGCCGGCCGTCGGCGTCGAACGCCTCGGCCACGCTTGCTTCCAGGTCGAACTTGGCCGCGAGGTCGCCGGTCAGCGAATCCGGCCGGACGCCGTCCGCTCCTCCCCCGGCCTGGACGCCGTGCAGGTCCAGGTCCGCGCCGGCGGTGTTCTGCATGGTGAGCATCACCTGGAACAGCGGGTGCCGGGCCAGCGAACGCGTCGGGGCCAGCTCCTCGACGAGCCGCTCGAACGGCACGTCCTGGTGCGCGAACGCGCTCCACCCGGTCTCCCGCACCCGGGCGAGCAGTTCGGAGAACGTCGGGTCACCCGACAGGTCCGTACGCATGACGAGGGTGTTCACGAAGAACCCGACCAGGTCCTCCAGAGCCACGTCGGTGCGCCCGGCGACCGCGGCGCCGATCGGGATGTCGGTGCCCGCGCCCAGGCGTGACAGGAGCGCGGCGAGCGCGGCCTGGACCACCATGAACATCGTGACGTCCGACGCACGCGCCATCTCCATGAGCCGTGCGTGCACCTCGGCGGGCACCGTCAGGGGCGCCGTGTGGCCGCGGAACCCGGCCACCGCCGGGCGCAGCCGGTCGTAGGGCAGCTCCAGCTGCTCCGGAACTCCCGCCAACTGCTCGCGCCAGTAGGTCATCTGACGGGAGAGCACGCTGTCCGGGTCGCTCTCGTCGCCGAGCAGTTCACGCTGCCACAGCGTGTAGTCGGCGTACTGCACGGGCAGCGGATCGAACTCCGGCACCCGCCCCTCGCACCGTGCCGCGTACGCCATCGACAGGTCCCGGGCCAGCGGCCGGGTGGACCAGCCGTCGCTGGCTATGTGGTGGACGACCACGACGAGTACGTGCGCGTCGGGCCCGGTGGCGAACAGCCAGGCGCGGATCGGCACATCGGAGGAGAGGTCGAACGGCCGCCCCACCGCCTCCCGGGTGACCGCCGGCAGGTCCTGGGGGGCCACCTCGGCGAAGGACAGCTCCCAGGACACGTCGTCGAACTTGAGAATGTGCTGGTACGGCTCGCCGTCGGCCGTGGGGAACACCGTGCGCAGCACCTCGTGGCGGGCGATCACATCCCGCAGCGCGGCATCCAGCGCTTCCCGGTCGATGTGGCCCGACAGCGGAAGGACCACTGGAATGTTGTACGTAGAACTCGGTCCCTCGAGCTGCTCGATGAACCACAGGCGGCGCTGCGCGAATGACAACGGAAACATCAGGAATCCCCCTGGTTACGCATGGGCCGCAACGCCGGCCGAGCTGACTTCTGTTTTCCGAGCTGTTGTGCGAGATCTGCCACCGTCGGGTTGTCGAGCAGTACTCGCAGTGGGACTTCGACGGAGAGCCGCGCACGCACGAGGCTCACCAGACGGACCGCAAGGAGGGAGTGGCCGCCCAGTTCGAAGAAGTCGTCGTCCATTCCCACACCGTCCACGCCGAGTACTTGAGCGAACGCCTCGCACAGCGCGCGCTCCTGCGGCGTCGACGGTTCCCGGCCCGCGCCCGCCGCAACGGCGTACTCCGGGGCGGGCAGCGCCTTACGGTCCAGCTTGCCGTTGGGTGTCAACGGCAGCCGCTCCAGCGGGACGACGGCCGCGGGCACCATGTGCTCGGGCAGCCGCTGGGCGACGAACTTCCTCAGGACACCGGGGAGTTCCCCGTCGTCCGGCTGCTCTCCCTCGGGTGGCACGACGTAGGCGACGAGGCGGACGTCACCGGGCGTGTCCTCGCGGGCCACAACCGCGGCCCGGCCCACCGACGGGTGGGTCAGGAAGGCCGCCTCGACCTCACCGGGCTCGATCCGGAAGCCCCGGACCTTCACCTGCTCGTCGACCCGCCCCAGGTACTCCAGCTGCCCGTCCGTGTTCCACCGGACCTGGTCCCCGGTCCGGTACATCCGGCCACCGGGCTCGAAGGGACACGCCACGAAGCGCTCACTCGTCAGGCCGGGCCGCCGCACATAGCCCCGGGCCACCTGCGCCCCGGCGATGTACAGCTCGCCGGCGACCCCGGGGACCACGGGCTGCAGCGTGCCGTCGAGCACATAGACCCTGGTGTTGGTGTTCGGCCTGCCGATCGGCACGGATTCGCCGATGTCCTGGCCGTCCGCCACCTCGAAGACGGTGCACCCGACCACCGTCTCGGTCGGCCCGTACTCGTTGACGACGACCGAGCGGGGTGCCCGCTCCAGCCAGGAGCGGACGACAGCGCCGGTCAGCGCCTCGCCACCGACGATCACCTTGCGCGTCGCGCCCGGAAGCCGTTCGTCCGGCACCAGCTCGGTCAGCAACGGCAGGTGGGCAGGGACCAGCTTCATCAGCCCGAATCCCCCGCCGGTGCCGACCAGGGACGCAAGCCCCTCGGCCCCGCCCTGCCGGCTCACCACCACCGCCGCGCCGGACACCAACGGCACGAGCACGCTGGTCACCGTGAGGTCGAACGCCAGCGAGGAGTGCAGCGGAGCCCCGCCGCCGTCCCGCATCCCGTACGCCTCGCTCGCCCACACGACGTAGTTCGTCAGACCGCCGTGGGTGACCGCCACACCCTTCGGGCGGCCGGTGGAGCCGGAGGTGTAGATGACGTACGCCAAGCCGTCCGGCCCGACGTGCACTCCCGGCGCGGTCTCCGGGCAGGCGCTCACCGCGGTGGCGACGAGCGGGTCGTCCAGCGCCATGGCACGCACCCGTCCCACCGGCAGCTCGTCGAGCACCTCCTCCTCGCTCAGCAGGACCGCGACCCCGCTGTCCGCGAGCATGAAGGCAACACGCTCGGCCGGATACTCCGGATCGATCGGCAGGTATCCGGCCCCCGCCTTCCATGCGGCGAGGATCGTCACGACCATGTCGACGCCGCGCGGCAGGCAGAGACCGACGAGCGACTCCGGCCCCACCCCCTGGCCGACGAGGTGGTGCGCCAACCGGTTGGCCCGCGCGTCCAGCTCCGCGTACGACACCTCGACGCCCTCGGCGACGACCGCCACCGCGTCCGGAGTACGGGCCGCCTGCGCCTCGAACAGCTCGGGCACCGCCATCGAGGGCACCTCGGCCCCCGTGTCGTTCCACTGGGTGAGCACCTGGTGGCGCCGGGCGTCGTCGAGCACCGGGATACCGCTCAGCGGGGTGTCGGGGCCGCCGCCGAGCGCCTCTTCCAGCGCGACCGCCAGGTTCTCGGTGGCCGTGCGGACGAGCGTTCCCACGGTGTGCGGGTCGATCGGGGCGACCGCGTCGACGACCACCCGCAGCCGGTCGCCGTCGTCGTCGACGGCAACCGAGAGGGGGTAGTTGGTGCGGTCGACGACGAGCACGGTCCTCACCCCGTCCAGACCCCGCTGTTCCTCCTCCGCCTCCACGATCCGGGCCGAGGCACGGCCGCCTTCGTGCCGGTAGTTGAACATCGAGGTGAACAGCGGCGCGTCCGCGGCCACTTTGCCGGCCCGCTGAGCCACGGCGAGCGGCGCGTGCTCGTGTTCCAGGAGCGCGGCGAGCTGACCGCGCATCGCCTGCACCGCCGCGAGGACGCCCGTGCCGTCGCCCAGGCGTGCCCGCACGGGCAGCATGTTCATGAACGGACCAGCCACCCGGTCCGACCCGGCTCCGGCGTTCATCCGTCCGAACAGGACGGTGCCGAACACCACGTCGTCGCGGCCACTGACCGCGGCAAGAACCCGCGCCCACGCCACGTGCAGCACCGTGGCCGGGCTCGCGCCGATCTGACGGGCCAACTCACGCAACTGCGCGCTCAGTTCGTCGGGGAACGTCACCCCGGCCCGCTTCACGCCCGCGCCGTCACCCCGCACGTCCACCTGTCCGAACGGCGCGGTGGGCTCGGTGACGTCACCGAGCAAGTCGGCGAAGTACGCCTCGTGCCTCCCGCTGTCGAGCCCGGCACGTGCCTGCGCGACGAAGGTGCGGAACGGCAGCGGCTCGGGCAGTTCGGCAGCCCGCCCGGCGAGCACCGTCTGCACTTCCTCGAGCATCACCACGACGGCCGTGTGGTCCTGCACCATGTGGTGCGCCCGGAACAGCGCGAGCCACCGGTCTCCACCGGGCAGGGCCGCCACATGCAGCCCGATCAGCGGCGCTCGGCCCAGGTTCATGCGGGAACCGGCCAGCGCGACCAGCTCGCCCGCCGGGTCCGCCCCGTGCGGGTCGAGCTCGACGTCCTCGACGGGCAGTACGGCGTGCCGCCACACCACCTGCACCGGTTCACGCAGACCTTCCCAGAGGATGGCGGTGCGGAGGATGTCGTGCCGGTCCACGACCTTCTGAAGCGCGTCGGCGAACGCATCGAGCCGTTCACGGCTGTCGAACTCCAGCACCGTCGGCATGACGTAGGCGTCCTCGCCGCCGTCGGCCAGCAGATGGTGGAAGAGCAACCCCTCCTGGAGAGGAGCGAGTGGGTAGACGTCGGCCACATTCGCCGCGCCACCGTCCACCGTCGCAACGACCCGCTCGACCTCCTCGGCGGTCAGATCGACCAGCGGCAGCATCTCCGGCGTGATCGCCTGCGCATCCTCCGGGATGACGTTCGGCGGTACGACGACCTGCTCGGCCCCGGCCACCGCCGCAAGGCCCGCCACGGTGGGCGACTCGAAGAGCGCCCGCGTCGAGATGGACACGCCGCGGGTGCGCAGGATCTCGACCAGCCGGATCGCGAGGAGGGAGTGACCGCCCAGAGTGAAGAAGCTGTCGTCCACACCGACGCTGTCCAGGCCGAGAACCTCGGCGAAGGCCGCGCACAGGATCTCCTCGCGCACCGTCGACGGTCCACGGCCGGAACCGGTCGTGTACTCCGGGGCGGGCAGGGCCTTGCGGTCCAGCTTCCCGTTGACCGTCAGCGGCAGCGCGTCCAGAACAACGACCGCCGACGGCACCATGTACTCCGGCAGGTGAGCGGCAGCGAACCGGCCCACGTTCTGCATCAGTTCATCGCCGTTGCGGCGATCGGCCGGAACGACGTAGGCGACCAGGCGCTTGTCGCCCGGGGTGTCCTCACGGGCGATCACCACCACCTGAGCAACCTCGGGATGCTCGGCGACGACAGCCTGGACCTCGCCCGGCTCGATCCGGAAACCACGGATCTTCACCTGCTCATCCGCCCGCCCCAGATACTCCAACTGCCCGTCCGCATTCCACCGCGCCAAGTCACCCGTGCGATACAACCGCTCACCCGGCCCACCGAACGGAGACGCCACGAACCGCTCCGCCGTCAGACCCGCACGACCCACATAACCACGAGCCAACTGCACACCCGCGACATACAACTCACCACCCACACCCACCGG
>NZ_JBHVWS010000001.1:376355-559859 GCF_042882185.1 Streptomyces sp. NPDC058239 | reverse complement strand
CTTCCCGTCGACCTCGTCCTTGATCTTGTCGGCCTTGCCGGACTTGGAGAACTTGTCGGCGTCGTTGAGGTTCTTCGGGGCCTGCGCGTCGATCGCCTTGTTCACCGCGTCGATGAACGCCTGCTTGTTGAACTCGCCCGGCTTCGCCGCGTTCATCTTCTCCGCGTTCGCCGCCTTGCCCTGCGCCTCCCTGTCGTCCGGAGGAGCCACGGCCGCGTCCTGCGCCGACTTCGACTCGGCCGCGGCCGGTGCATGGTGGGCGATGCGGGTCTTCTTCGCCGCGACGTCCGCCTTCACCTTGCGGAACCCGGGAGCCTGCCCCGGCGACGGCTTCACCGGGGCCGTGTAACGCTGGGCCACCAGGCGGGAGACCGCGCGGTTGCCGGCTGCGTGTTGCAGACGTTGCAGGCTGCGGGGGTCGGGGGCGGGGCGGTCTCCCGGCGGGCGGTGGGGTGGCGGTGTCTGCGAACGTGACACTTCGGGCGTGACTGTCACGTTCTCCGCACGGGGGGTACCCCCACGGCCGGACACAGAGGCCTTGTCAGGAGAGTCCTTCACCGCGTCGTGCCCTAGTACCCGAGGTACGAGCGGACGTCATCGATCTGGTCGAGTGTCCCCACCATGCGACAAGTCTGGGGGCGAGAACGACCGGAAGCGTGGGCACCGGTGTGGATGCCCGGGCAACGAAGACTGCCCGATGGGGCAGATGTCCGGACCGGGGCGGCCTGACGAGCCGCCCCGGTCGTTGTACGGGCGATGGTGCGCCGGACCGGTCAGTGGCCGGGCGGGGTGTCCAGGGCCAGTGCGGCGAAGGTGGCCAGCCAGTGGTCCGTGTTGAAGTCGCCGGAGGAGACCGCGGGCAGGCCGACCGCGAGATGGGCCTCGGCCGACGCGGTCAGAGCGGTGCGGTCGGGACCCTCGCCCAGCGCGTCGGCGATCGTACGGAGGGCCGCTGCCCGGCTCATGGTGAGGCCCAGGAGATGGCCGATCTGTGGGTCCGAGTGGTCGGAGATCACCGGCGGGGTGAGCAGCGGGGAGTCCGCCAGGCCCGGCAGGAACGTGGCCAGCCAGGTACGGAACTCGGCGACGGGCAGCACCCGGCGCATCGCGTCCGCCTCGGTCAGGGCGGGGGAGAGGAAGTCCTGGCCGGACGGCTCCCAGTGGGCGGGGGCGTCGTGGTCGGCGGCGAACCAGGTGCGTAGCCGGCCCGTCACCGCGTCGAGGAGCGGACGGGGCAGGCCGGCGCGCTCGCCCGCGTCCAGGATCAGGCCCAGGCCGAACGCGCTGTTGGGGTGGATTCCGTGCCTGATCGGGTACGTCGCCTTGGGCAGCCAGGCGGTGAGGAGTTCGCCGACCGTCTCCACGGCGGGGGCGAGGGCGTCGGCCCAGCGGTCGCCCTCGGGAGTGGCGAGCGCGCGGCACTCCGCCGCCAGCGCCACCAGCCACGCCCAGCCGTAGGGGCGTTCGAAGTGCGGGCGCTTGCGGAGATACGCCGCCTCGACGGCGAGGTTCTCCGGGGTGAGGTGGGAGTTCAGCACCTCGTGGACACGAGTGGTGACGGTGGCCGGGAGGTCGCCGGTGGTGGAGAAGCGGCGCAGCAGGCGGACGAGCAGCCAGTGCATGTGCACGGTGGAGTGCCAGTCGTACGCCCCGTAGAACGCGGGGTGCAGCGTGCGGGGCGCGACCAGTTCCTCGGGGCCGGTGTAGAGGTGGGCCGGGGCGTTGGGGTATTCGCGTACGACGTTGGCCAGGGCCAGTTCCGCGAAGGGGACGGCGTACGGGGCGGGGAGCGCGGGGGACATCGGGGTCACTCCAGAGGGGGTGTGCGAGCGGCTCGGGTCAAGGGGCGGCTCGGGTCGGGGCGGTTCAGATCAAGGGCGGCTCGGGGTCAGAAGGCGAAGAGGGCCATGATTGCGACATTGCAGACCAGCAGGGCTGCTGCCGTGGGGAGTTGGGCCTTGATGGGGCCGTACTGGTCCTTGAGTTCGAGAAGCGCGGCGGGAACGAGATTGAAGTTGGCGGCCATCGGCGTGACGAGGGTGCCGCAGAAGCCGCAGAGCATGCCGATCGCGAGGATCGCGGGCGCGTTGCCGTTCATCTGCTCGATGAGGACGGGCCAGCCGATCGCGGCGGTCATCACCGGGAAGGCGGCGAAGGCGTTGCCCATGACGATGGTGAACAGGGCCATGCCGCAGCAGTAGACGGCCACGGCCACGAACTTCTGGCCGTCCGGCAGTACCGACTCGCTGATCCTGCGGACCTGCTCGCCGACGCCCGCCGACTGGAAGATCGAGCCGAGGACCGCGAGCAGCTGAGGCAGGATCAGCGCCCAGCCCATCGATTCCAGCATGCTGCGACCGGAGTGCAGTGGTACGGAGATCTTGCGCTCGCGCAGCACCACCATGCCCACGACCAGCGCGGCGATGGCCCCGATGCCGAGGCCCAGGATGGTCTCGTACCCCGGTTCCAGGACCGGTTCGCCACCGATCTTCCAGTTCTTCACGAGCGTCGCGCAGATCATCGCGACGACGGGGATGGTGAGGGCCGGGAGGAACAGTTTGTTGCCGAAGCGGGCGGCCGAGGCGGCGCGCTTCTCGCGGGACGGGGTGCGCGGTTCGCCCTTGCCGGTGAGACCGCAGCCGCCCAGGACGATCAGGACCAGGACGGCGACGCCCAGCGGTTCGGCGGGCAGGGACTTGTCGACGACTCCGGTGGAGTAGAAGAACGCGGCGCCCAGCAGGCCCCAGAAGCCGGCCGAGCCGAAGCGCTTGGGGTTGGTGCGGTCCATGGCCATCTGTGCGGCCATGACGAGGAACACCGCGCCGACCAGCCAGAAGAAGTGCTCGGACTTGATCACTTGGCGTCCTCCGTCCGGAGCTCGGCGTGTGCCGACAGGTCGTTCTCGGCGGCGGCGACGGCGAGCTCGCGCTCCAGCTGCCGGTCAAGGTTGAGCAGACGGGCCCCGTGGATCAGGAAGGCGCAGATCGCGGTGGGGATCGCCCACAGGGCCAGGTGCAGGGGTTCGAGGTGCTGGTCGTACGTGGAGTTCACGAACCCGGTGATCAGCAGGATCGAGCCGATGGCGATGAAGCAGTCCTCGCCGAAGAACACCCCGATCGTGTCGGCGCCGGACGCGTGTGAGCGGACCTTCTCGCGCAGTTTCTGCGGCAGCGGGCCGCCCGCCCTGGCCTCGGCGGCGGCCTCGGCCATCGGGGCGATCAGCGGGCGCACGCTCTGCGCGGGGCCGCCGATGCTGGTGAGGCCGACGGAGGCGGTGAGCTGACGGATCAGCAGGTACAGCGCCAGGAAGCGGCCGGTGGTCAGCTTGCCCAGCCTGCCGATGAGGGTACGGGCCTGCTCCTGGAGTCCGTACCGCTCAAGCAGCCCGATGACGGGCAGCGTGATGACGAAGACGGTCACGGAGCGCGCGGAGGCGAAGCTGTTGCCGAACGTGGCCAGCACCTCCTGCGGGGAGAGCTTGCCGAGCAGCCCGGTGACGATGCCTGCGACACCCACCACGAGGAGGGGATTGCGGCGGGTGGCGAATCCGAGGATCACCACGAGCACGCCGAGGAGAACGATCACGCGTCGGCCTTCTTCCGCGCATGGACGTGCAGGCACAGACCTGCTCGGTCCTGATCAGACGGGGTATTGCGCGAGACATTAAGCGATTGTTCAACAAACCCACAAGGGTGCGAGGTGCGGGAATGTGGGCTTGAGCGGGCCGCGGCGGGCGTCGAGCGGCGCGGAGCGTCCGTGGTGTGGGGTTTTCCCATGGGGTGGTGCGAAGGACGGGGCCGGAGGTGTGGTGAGGATTGTGGAACGTCTGGTTCGCCACATGGGCGGGCGCGGCGCGGGGGTGGGGTTTGCGAGGGGCGGGGCTGCGGCGGGGCTATCGCCCGGTCAGACGTTCCGCGTACGCCTCAGCCAGCTGGCGCCGCGAGTCCTCCAGGTAGAAGGCCAGCATCCGCTCGGCGCCCGCCGCGTCCCCCTCGGCCAGCTTGTCCGCGATCTCCCTGTTCCGGGTGAGGTAGGGCTCGTGGAAGCGGCGCGGGTCGGCCATCACATGGAAGGCCAGTCGCAGTTCGGCCAGGACGTTGCGCATCAGCTCGTCCGTGCGGGGGCTGTTCGCGAGGCCGGCCAGGGCCTGGTGGAAGCGGATATTGGCGGTCGAGCAGACGGGCCAGTCGTCCGCCAGTGCCGCCTGCTCGCCCGTCGACACGGCGGCCTCGACGGCCGTCAGGTCGTACGGCGGCTCACCCAGCGTCCGCAGGGCCGCGCACTCGACGAGCAGTCGGACCCGGTAGATGTCCACCAGGTCGTCGACGGCGAGGATGCGGACGAAGACGCCCTTGTTGAGCCGGTGTTCCAGGAGGCGTTCGTGGGACAGCAGACGGAACGCCTCGCGCAAGGTGTTCCTGGATACGGCGAGGGCGCCGCTGATGCTCTCCTCGGAGAGTCGGCTGCCCGGCGGGAAGTAGCCCTCGGTGATCCGGTCCCGCAGGATGGCGGCGACCCGCTCGGCGGTGCCGGACCGGGCCAGGGAGGCGCTGTCCGCCGCCAGTTCGGCGAGGTCCGGAGAAGTCCGGCCGCCACCGCCCGCAGTCCCCGCCATGCCCCGTCCCCTGACTGTTGCTCTGTTGCTCCGCGCGTCTTCCGGTATGCAGTCTGCGCCCAGTGAACCGCACGGGCGTCTCACTCCCCAAGCCGGGCCCTTGTCAGATTGTTGAACAATCGCTAGCGTGCGCCCGTGATGGATCTGACGAACCCGACGAGCCCGGCGGCCCCGATGGATCTCAACGCGGATCTCGGCGAAGGGTTCGGGCACTGGACCCTCACCGATGACGACGCGCTGCTCGACTGTGTCACCAGCGCAAATGTGGCCTGCGGGTTCCACGCGGGCGACGCCTCCGTGATGCGGCGGGTCTGCGACATCGCGGCCGCCAGGGGTGTGCGGATCGGCGCCCAGGTCGCATACCGGGATCTGGCCGGCTTCGGGCGTCGCTCCATGGACGTGCCGCCGGCCGAACTGACCGCCGAGATCGCCTACCAGATCGGCGCCCTGCGGGTCTTCGCCGAAGCGGCCGGCTCCGCGGTCTCGTACGTCAAACCGCACGGTGCCCTCTACAACCGCGCCGTCTGGGACGACGATCAGGCGGCAGCCGTGGTCGAGGGCGTCCGGCTGGCCGGCGGGGATCTGGCGGTCCTCGGACTCCCCGGCTCACGCCTGCTCGCCCACGCCGGGGCCGCGGGTCTCACCGCCGTCGAGGAAGCCTTCGCCGACCGTGCGTACACCCCGCAGGGCACGCTGGTCCCACGGAGCGAGCCCGGCGCGGTGGTGCACGATGAGGGTGAAGTCGTACGCCGCAGTGTCGGGATGGCGGTGGACCGGGGCGTCATCGGCGCGGACGGCAGCCGGATACCGGTCGTGGCGCGCTCGCTGTGCGTTCATGGCGACACCCCGGGCGCGGCGGCGCTGGCGCGCAGGATCAGGACGGCGCTCGAAGAAGCGGGCGTGGATGTGCGGGCGTTCGTATGAACATCGAGGTCCTTCCCGCCGGGACCGGAGCGCTGCTTGTCGAGCTGTCGTCCGGTGAGCACGCCGAGGCCTTTCACGCCGAGTTGCTGCGGCGGCGGGCACTCGGTGAGCTTCCCGTCGTACGAGAGATCGTTCCCGGTGCCCGGACCGTGCTCCTCGACGGGATCGCGGACCGTACCCCGGACGGCACCGCGCGGCTCGCCCGTGAGCTCGTCTCCTGGCGGATACCGCCGCTGCGGCGCGGCACCGGGAAGGCCGTCGAGATCCCTGTCGTCTACGACGGGCCGGACCTCGCGGACGTCGCGGCGGCCTGGGGCGTCACCGTCGCCGACGTGCCCCGTATCCACGCCGGAACCGAATTCCGGGTGGCTTTCTGCGGGTTCGCCCCAGGCTTCGGCTACCTCACCGGCCTCCCCGAGCACCTGCACATGCCGCGCCGCGCGACGCCGCGCACCAGGGTTCCGGCCGGTGCGCTGGCACTCGCGGGGGCGTACACCGGGGTGTACCCGCGCCCGTCGCCCGGCGGCTGGCAGCTCATCGGGCGGATGCCCGAGCCGGGCGAACTGTGGAACCCGGCGCGCGAACCGGCCGCGCTGCTGAGCCCCGGGGCGCGGGTGCGCTTCGTCGCGGCGGAGGTGCGGCCGTGATCGGCGCCATCGAGGTGATCCGGGCCGGGGCCCTGACCACCGTTCAGGACGCGGGCCGCGTCGGCTGGGCGCACCTCGGGGTGCCGCGCGCCGGTGCCCTGGACGCCCCGGCCCGCCGCCTCGCCAACCGGCTGGCCGGAAATCCGGCGGACGCGGCACTGCTGGAGACGACCGTCACCGGCTGCGCGGTCCGCCCGAACCGGTCCGTGGTCGCCGTCGTCGGCGGGGCGCCCTGCCGGGTCGCGGTCGACGGGCGGCCCGTGGCCTGGGGGACACCTGTGCACGTACCGGCGGGCGCGGTGCTCGACGCCGGCCCCGCGACGCAGGGTCTGCGCAGCTATCTGGCGTTCGGGGGCGGCCTGCTGCCGGAACCGGTGCTGGGCAGCAGATCCGCCGACCTGCTCTCCGGGCTGGGCCCGGCCCCCCTGCGCGACGGGGACGTACTGCCCCTGGGACACGGGCCGTCGAGACCCGCGGGCACCGACGCCGTGCCGTGGCCGGGCGCGCCCGCCGAACTCGTGCTCCCCCTGCGCCTCGGCCCCCGCCACACCTGGTTCACGGACGAGGCGCTGCGTACGCTCACCACGGCCACGTACCGGGTCTCGCCGCACAGCAACCGGATCGGCCTGCGCACACAGGGCCCGGCCCTGACGCGCGCACGCGAGGGCGAACTGCCCAGTGAGGGGATGGTGCTCGGCGCCATTCAGGTGCCGCCGGACGGTCGTCCGGTGGTGTTCCTCAACGACCATCCGACGACCGGGGGCTATCCGGTCGTCGGTGTCGTGCACGAAACCGCACTCGCGGGCGCGGCACAGGCGGTGCCGGGAACCCGGGTGCGGTTCGTGAGGGCGGGCTGAGGACCGCTCCCGAACGCCGCCGCGCCCTACGCCCCCGCCCTGAACCCCCGCAGCCGCAGCGAGTTGCCGACCACGAAGACCGAGGAGAACGCCATCGCCGCGCCCGCGATCATCGGGTTGAGCAGTCCGGCCGCGGCGAGCGGCAGTGCGGCCACGTTGTAGGCGAAGGCCCAGAACAGGTTCGTACGGATGGTGCCCAGCGTCTTGCGGGAGAGCCGGATGGCGTCCGCCGCGGCCCGCAGGTCCCCGCGCACCAGCGTCAGGTCACCGGCCTCGATCGCGGCGTCCGTGCCCGTACCCATCGCCAGGCCCAGGTCGGCCTGGGCGAGGGCGGCCGCGTCGTTGACACCGTCACCGACCATGGCGACCGACCGGCCCTGAGCCTGGAGGTCCTTGACGACGTCGACCTTGTCCTCCGGCATGACCTCCGCGTACACCTTCTCGATCCCGACCTCGGCCGCGACCGCCTCGGCCACCGCGCGGTTGTCGCCGGTGAGCAGGATCGGGGTCAGACCGAGGGCACGCAGCCGCTCGACGGCCTCCGCGCTGGTGTCCTTCACCGCATCGGCGACTTCGAGGACCGCCCGTGCCTCGCCGTCCCAGGCGACCGCGATGGCCGTCCGTCCGGCGGCCTCCGCCGCGGCCTTCTGCCGGGCCAGCTCCACCGGCAGGTGGATCTCCCACTGGGCGAGCAGCTGTTCACGGCCGACGAGGACGGCGTGGCCCTCGACGACGCCCTGGACACCGAGACCCGCGACGTTGGCGAAGTCCTCGGGGGCGGGGAGGGGGCCGCCGATGCGTTCCGTGGCTCCGGCGGCGACGGCCTGGGCTATGGGGTGCTCGGAGGAGTGCTCCAGGGCGCCCGCGAGCCGCAGCACATCGCTTTCGTCCGTACCGTCCGCCGTGTGCACGTCCAGCAGGGTCATCCGGCCGGTGGTGACCGTGCCGGTCTTGTCGAGGACGATCGTGTCGACGCGGCGCGTGGTCTCCAGGACCTCGGGGCCCTTGATCAGGATGCCGAGCTGGGCGCCGCGTCCTGTACCGACCATGAGGGCGGTCGGAGTGGCGAGGCCCAGGGCGCAGGGGCAGGCGATGATCAGTACGGCGACGGCGGCGGTGAACGCGGCGGTCAGGCCGGCGCCGTTGCCGAGCCAGAAGCCGAGCGTGCCGAGCGCGAGGGCGATGACGACGGGGACGAAGACTGCGGAGATCCGGTCCGCGAGGCGCTGGGCGGCCGCCTTGCCGTTCTGCGCGTCCTCGACGAGCCTGGCCATCCGGGCCAGCTGGGTGTCGGCGCCGATGCGGGTGGCCTCGACGACGAGCCGGCCGCCCGCGTTGAGCGTGGCCCCGGTGACCGAGTCGCCGACGCCGACCTCCACGGGTACGGATTCGCCGGTGAGCATCGAGGCGTCCACGGCCGATGCGCCTTCCACGACGGTGCCGTCGGTGGCGATCTTCTCGCCGGGGCGGACCAGGAATTGGTCCCCGACCTGGAGATCGGCGGTCGGCACGGTCACCTCATGGCCGCCGCGCAGCACGGTCACCTCCTTCGCCCCGAGTTCGAGCAGCGCCTTGAGGGCCGCTCCCGCCTTCCGCTTGGAGCGGGCCTCGAAGTAGCGCCCGGCCAGGATGAAGGCCGTGACTCCGGCTGCGGCCTCCAGATAGATGTTCCCGGCGCCGTCGCTGCGACCGATGGTCAGCTCGAACGGGTGGGTCATGCCGACCATGCCCGCCGTGCCGAAGAACAGCGCCCACACCGACCACAGGAACGCGGCCGAGGTGCCGACCGAGATCAGGGTGTCCATCGTCGCCGCGCCGTGCTTGGCGTTGGTCCAGGCGGCGCGGTGGAAGGGCCAGGCGGCGTACGTGACGACGGGGGCCGTCAGGGTCAGCGAGAGCCACTGCCAGTAGTCGAACTGGAGCGCCGGGACCATCGACATGGCGATCACCGGCACGGCGAGCACGACGGCGGTGAGCAGCCGCTGCCGCAGGGGCCGCAGCTCGTCGCCCTCCGCGGCCCCGGGGACGTCGTCCTCGGTACGTACCGGGGGAGCGGGCTCGTGCGCGGTGTAGCCGGTCTTCTCGACGGTGGCGATCAGTTCCTGTACGGAGATGTCCTCGCCCCGGTAGCTGACCTTGGCCTTCTCGGTGGCGTAATTGACGGTGGCCTCGACGCCGTCCATCCGGTTGAGCTTCTTCTCGATGCGGGCCGCGCAGGAGGCGCAGGTCATGCCGCCGATCGCGAGCTCGACCTCTGCGGTGGTGCCGACGGCTGTTCCGGTGCCGGTTGTGGCGGTGTGCGCGGACACGATGTCCTCCCTGACGGAGACTTTTATACCCCTGGGGGGTATGTATTGCTGGTTCAGGTATACCCCCCACCCCCATAAAGCGCAAGGGTGATCCATCATTGGGGCCCGGAGTGCGCGCGCCCGATCACCTGATATGCGTCTGACCTCACGTATCTTCACGTCACATTGAGGCTGTGCCCCGGTCGACCGCCCCGTAGGCTGGCCATTGGACTAGACCTATTGACCTATTGCTGCTTCCTGGAGGATTGGGATCCCATGAGCAACCGTGCAGTCCTGGAGGTGATCGCTCTCGACGCGGAGGACGCGGTCGCTGCACAGGCGGGTGGTGCAGACCGGCTTGAGCTCGTCACCGACATGGCGGCGGACGGCCTGACCCCGTCCTGTGCGACCTTCGCGGAGATCCGGGCGGCGGTGGACATTCCGCTGCGGGTGATGCTCAGGCTGGCGGACGGCTTCGCGGCCGGGGACATCGATGTGCTCGTGGCCAGGGCGCACGAGCTGCGGGCGGAGGGCGCCGAGGAGTTCGTCCTGGGCTTCCTGGACGCCGAGGGCCACCCGGACCTGGTCGCCGTCGAACGCCTCGTCGCCGAGCTGGACGGCTGCCGCTGGACCTTCCACCGCGCGATCGACCGGGCCGCCGACCGGGACGCCCTGCGCAAGCAGCTGGCGGACATGCCGGGCCTGGACACGTACCTCACCGCGGGTTCGCCGAAGGGCGTCGACGACGGCATCCCGACGCTGCTGGTCGAGGCGGCGCGCAAGGGCGAGCCCGGCTACGAGCCGCAGATCCTGGTGGGCGGCGGGCTCCGCCTGGACCACCTGCCGGAGCTGTTGTCCGCGGGCATCGACGCCGTACACATCGGCGGCGCCGCGCGCCCGCACGGCTGGTCGGGTCCGGTGGACGCGGCGGCGGTACGGGAGTGGCGGGCGGTGCTCGACGCGTAACGGGGGCGGGGCTTGAGGTGGCCCCGGGCGAAGGGTTCGGGTTCACCCGGCTGAACGGTTCCGTCCTCGAACGCCGGACGGGCTGGTGGCTGCCGGACGGGCTTGATCCTGCCCGGCGACCCGCCGCAGGCACACCTCCTGCCCGCAGGCGCTCCAACCACCACCCCGCCCCGCCCCCGCGCCCTACAACAGCTCGTCCGGCAACCCCGCCGCATGCACCACCGTCAGCCCCGACACCGCACGCGTCAGCGCCACGTACAGCCGGCGCAGCCCCGTGCGCTCGTCCGGCTCGCCGTCCACCACCGCGGCCGGCTCGTCCAGTACCACGTAGTCGTACTCCAGGCCCTTCGCCAGCGACGCCGGGACCAGGGTCAGCCGGGACTCGGCGGTCGTCTCCTCACCGGGGGAGAGATACGCGTGGCCCGCCGCGGCCAGCGCATCGGCCAGCGCCGGAATCCGCGCATCGGCCGCGATCAGCCCGATCGACCCCTCCTGCCTCAACGACTCCTCGCACGCCGCCAGCACCGCCGCGTCCAGCTCCGCCGGATCGCCCACCTCCCGCACCTCCAGCGAACCCGGCGACTCACGCACCGACTCCACCGCCGCAAGACCCGGCGAGATCACCGGCAGCAGCCGTGAGGCGTACGCGATCACCTCGCGCGGCACACGGAAGCCCGCCGTCAGCTCCTCCACCACCGCGTCCGACTTGCCCAGGTGGTGCAGCGCCTGCGCCCAGCTCTCCGTCGACCACGGCGTCGTGCCCTGCGCGAGGTCACCGAGAACCGTCGCCGAACCCGTCGTGCAGCGGCGGCCCACCGCCCGGTACTGCATGGGAGACAGGTCCTGCGCCTCGTCGAGCACGACATGGCCGAGCGAGTGCGTACGCGCCACCAGGTCGTTCGCCTCGTCGATCAGTACCGCGTCCGCCGCCGACCACTTCGCGGACTTCACGCTGCGGACCGGCTTGGTCCACAGGATCGTCTTCTGCTCGTCCTCGGTGAGCAGCCCCTCCGCGTGCGCGGCCAGGAACTCCGCGTCGATGAGCAGCCGCAGCACCAGCTTGGCCGGTTCGACGGCCGGCCAGATCGCCTTCACGGCCGCCTTCACGGCGGGGTTACGGGCCACCGCGTTCTGCACCCGGTCGTCGGGCGCCTCGCCGGCCTCCTCCATCCGGACCAGGACGGAGTGCGCGATGCGCTGCGGAAGCGCCTCATGGGCGGCCCCGTACCGCATGTCGCGGGCCAGCAGTTCGGTGACGATCTCCTCCAGCTCGTACGCCGGCACCCGCCAGCGGCGGGAACCGCGCACCACCATCACCGGCTCCGTCGGCAGCGTCACATGTGAACGGATCGCCCGCCGCAGCACCTCCGCCATCCTGG
Source organism: Streptomyces sp. NPDC058239 (assembly GCF_042882185.1). NCBI lineage: Bacteria > Bacillati > Actinomycetota > Actinomycetes > Kitasatosporales > Streptomycetaceae > Streptomyces > Streptomyces sp. NPDC058239. Next base: position 548,183 of record NZ_JBHVWS010000001.1, on the reverse strand, counting down.
CGTCGCCCTTGACGACGGCGGCTGCCGCCGAGTCCGTGCCGCGCACCTCGATGTCCGCCGTCACCAGATCGTCGACGGTCGCCTGCTTCACCTCCAGCTCACCGAGGGCAGGGAGCACCTGCTCGATGTAGTGGAGGAAGGAACGGTTCGGCCCGATGACCAGCGTGCCGGTACGGGCCAGGCGCTCCCGGTGGGCGTACAGGAGGTACGCGACACGGTGCAGGCCGACGGCCGTCTTACCGGTGCCGGGCCCTCCCTGCACGCAGACCGTCCCGCCGAGACCGCTACGGACGATCTCGTCCTGCTCCGGCTGGATCGTCGCGACGATGTCACGCATCGGACCGACACGCGGCCGCTCGATCTCCGCCTGGAGGAGCTTGCTGGTCTGTGCGGCCTCGGTGGGGTCGCTGAGGTGCTCGTCCTCGTACGCGGTCAGCTCACCGCCGGTGTAGCCGAAGCGGCGGCGCTGGCCGACGTCCTGGGGATCCTTCTTGGAGGCCCGGTAGAACGGCTGCGAGACGGGGGCACGCCAGTCGATGACCATCGGGTCGCCGTCGGCGTCATGGACGTGGCGGCGCCCGATGTAGAACTGCTCTCCCGCCCGTCGCCCACCACCATCCTTGGCCGAGGCGCTACGCGCCGCCCCTCTTGATGCGCCTTCGGCCTGCTCGGCACCGACCCGGTGCAGATAGTCCAGGCGGCCGAAGAAGAGCGGGGTGTGGGCGAGATCGGCGAGGGACTTGATGCGCTCGTGGATCTGGGCCTGCAGGACGGCCGCGTTGACCCAGTTCGCGGTGACATCGCGGATATCGAGGGCCTGGGCGTCCTCGCGCATGGTGCGCAACGCGGAACGGGACGCGGCGAGATGGGCGCGTTCGCGAGCCAGGGGATCGGTGGTGGTGTCGCTTTCGTGTTCGTGCGCGGGCACGGTGTTGCCTCCGGCTTTTCAACGCAGGACGGCGGACCGCACCTCGCCCCGGTTACGGCTCGGGGGCGATGCGGTCCGCTCGGGGATCGATCACGGGGTACGCACGCAGGTGTGCGTACAGCTGTCGGCCGGTTTCCGTCCGGTCGGCGGCGCTCCCCCGGCTGCCGGCGATGGCCGGTACCACGGTGCGGGAGGCGGGCAGACCGGCGATTGTATCGACCGTCCTCGTCACGGTCGAACGGCTTTGATGCCGGGTCCATCCCGTAGGGGACGCCGTGCGACCGGAGACCTACGCGCACCGCCTCGGGGCTCCGTCCCCGGGTCGATGCCTTCACGGGCCGGGCGCAGGACCATGGAGTACATGAGCACCGTCTCTTTGAACCCCCGCAGGACCGGCCCCGCGCACGGCGCGACCGCGGCCACCGGTCACCCGTACACCCATCGCGTCGGCGACGCCCTGCGTGCCGTCAAGGTCTACGCCCGCGCCGCGTTCGGCGTGGTCGTCCTCGGCGAGTACGCGGAAGAGGCGGGCGTCCACCGGGGCATCCACCGACGCGAGCACTGAGTACGTAGAACCTGCCCGGTGTGAGTATCTGACCGGAGGTGTGCCGGCCCTGCCCCGCGATTGGGTAGCGGCATGGAGAACAGCCACGTCAGTGTGATGCGTCCCGCCCCCGCCGGTCCTGTCGCCGCCGGCCCCGCCGTTGCACACAGCCCGAACGCCTGGATCGCCCCCACCATTGCCACGGCTCTTTCCAGCTTTCTGACCTGCATCGGCATGTTCGCCATCGGCTTCGCGGTGATGGCCACCGACAGCTGCGGCCCCGACAACTGCTCGTCGGACATCACGGTTCCGCTGAGCCTCATGGCCTACGGGCTGTACGCGACCCCGTTCATCACGCCCCTCGCCCTGATCACCGCCTGGGTGCTGCCGTGGCGGCCCCGCTGGGCCACCGCCCGCCGATGGGCGGCGGCCGTCGCGGTGCTGCCCGGTCTGACGGCGGTGGGCGGTCTGGCCCTGCTCCTGACGCTCGGCGGCTGACCCCCCGTGATGACCCTGCGACGCGAGACACCGCGGCCTGCGCCGCCCGAGCCCGCGGACCCCCTGCGCCTCGACGGCTGGATCGCCCCCGCCGTCGTCACCGTGGCCGCGGTGATCCTCTCCTACGCCGCCCTGATGATCGTCCTCTTCGCCCTCACGGGGCCCGGCAGCTGCGACGCGCAGGGTGCCTGCTCCTGGGGCACCAGGGCCACCCGGAACATCATGTGGACCGCCGCCCGAGCGATTTTGTACGTGACACCTCTGGGCCTGTTCGTCACGTGGGTTCTGCCATGGCGCTCGCGCTGGACCGCGGCCCGTCGACGGGCCGCGGCCTTCGCGCTGCTGCCGCACGCGGTGATCGCGGCGGACCTGCTGCCGCTGCTGATCCTCAGTGACTGACCGGCGTACGCGGGTCGGTTGCCGGCCTCAGTTGTCGGTCAGCAGCTCGTCCGCGTCCACGATCCGGTAGGCGTACCCCTGCTCGGCCAGGAACCGCTGGCGGTGCGCCGCGAAGTCCTGGTCGATCGTGTCGCGGGCGACCACCGAGTAGAACCGTGCCTCGTGCCCGTCGGCCTTCGGCCGCAGCACCCGGCCGAGCCGCTGCGCCTCCTCCTGCCGCGAGCCGAACGTCCCCGACACCTGAATGGCGACGGTCGCCTCCGGCAGGTCGATGGAGAAGTTCGCGACCTTGGACACCACGAGGACGCTGAGCTCGCCCTCGCGGAACGCGTCGAAGAGCTTCTCGCGCTGGGCATTGCTCGTCTCGCCCTTGATCACCGGGGCGTTCAGATGCTCACCCAGCTCGTCGAGCTGGTCGATGTACTGCCCGATGACAAGGGTCTGCTCGCCCCGGTGCTTGCGTACCAGCGCCTCCGTCACCTTCCGCTTCGTCGCGGTCGTCGCACAGAACCGGTACTTCTCCTCGGTCTCGGCGGTCGCGTACGCAAGCCGCTCCGAGTCCGTCAGATTGACGCGCACCTCGACGCAGTCGGCGGGCGCGATGTAGCCCTGCGCCTCGATCTCCTTCCACGGGGCGTCGAACCGCTTGGGCCCGATCAGCGAGAAGACGTCCGACTCGCGGCCGTCCTCACGCACCAGCGTCGCGGTGAGGCCGAGGCGGCGGCGGGCCTGCAGGTCGGCGGTGAACTTGAAGACGGGCGCGGGCAGCAGATGCACCTCGTCGTAGATCACCAGACCCCAGTCGCGGGAGTCGAACAGCTCCAGGTGCGGGTAGATGCCCTTGCGGCGGGTCGTCAGCACCTGGTAGGTGGCGATGGTGACCGGCCGGATCTCCTTGCGCGTACCGCTGTACTCGCCGATCTCGTCCTCGGTCAGCGAGGTCCGCTTCACCAGCTCGTGCTTCCACTGCCGGGCCGAGACGGTGTTCGTCACCAGGATCAGAGTGGTCGCCTTGGCCTGGGCCATCGCACCTGCCCCGACCAGCGTCTTCCCCGCACCGCAGGGCAGTACGACGACACCCGAGCCGCCGTGCCAGAACCCCTCGACGGCCTGCTTCTGGTACGGCCGCAGCGCCCAGCCGTCCTCCGCGAGCTCGATGGGGTGCGCCTCGCCGTCGACGTACCCGGCGAGGTCCTCGGCCGGCCAGCCCAGCTTCAGCAGCGTCTGCTTGATCTGCCCGCGCTCCGAGGGGTGCACGGCCACGGTGTCCGGGTCGATCCGTGCCCCGACCAACGGCTGGACCTTCTTCGACCGGAGGATCTCCTCCAGCACGGGCCGGTCGGTGGAGGTCAGCACCAGACCGTGGACCGGGTCCTTGGAGAGCGTGAGGCGGCCGTACCTGGCCATCGTCTCGGCGATGTCGACGAGCAGCGCGTGCGGAACGGGATAGCGCGAGTACTGCACGAGCGCGTCGACGACCTGCTCGGCGTCGTGCCCGGCGGCGCGCGCGTTCCACAGCCCGAGCGGGGTCAGCCGGTAGGTGTGGATGTGCTCGGGCGCCCGCTCCAGCTCGGCGAAGGGCGCGATCGCCCGACGGCAGGCGTCGGCCTGATCGTGGTCGACTTCCAGGAGCAGTGTCTTGTCGCTCTGGACGATGAGGGGTCCGGTCACGCGCGTCGGCCCTTTCTGCTGCGGGAACGGCCGGGAACGGCCAAACGTCCAGTGTGCCGCATGCGGGGCCCATGGGGCGGTGTGCTGCTCCGCACAAAGACGTACGGTCCGGGGATGACTGATGCAGTTGCCGGGGCGACGGCCCCGGAACGATCGGACCGGCCGGACCACCGCATACCGTCAGTCCTGCGCTTTCGGCTGTTCGCTGCCGGACCGGGTCTGAGCGGGCGAAGACTCAGGACGTGGCCTCGTCGGCCAGTTCGGCGACGCCGGTGATCCGGTGCAGCGGGTACGTGCGGACCTCGTCCGCCGTGTGGTCGTACGCCGTGACGAACCCGCCCTCGACCCGGACCGGGGCGATGACGCGCTGGCTGGCCGCGCCGTCCGCGTTGACGTAACCGATCCAGAGCGCCGAGCCGGTCATCGCGGCGGCCTGGACGGTGGCAAGGGTCTCGGCGGAGGTCGTACGGGGCAGAGAGCCGGACGGGGCGGCGGGCGCATCGGCCGGGTCCTTGCGGACCACCGTGGCGGCCGTGTCCCCGGCGCGGATCGCCCTCACCGCCGCGCCGAGCAGGGTGGTGTCCGGGACCGGAGGGCCCTCGGGCACGGGGACGGGGGCCGTGCGGGGCGGGGTGCGGCGGGCGCCCGCGCGGGTGATCAGGACGTCGCCCTCGGCGGACTCGGCGGCCGGCGCGTACCCCATCTCGCGCAGCCCGTCGAGCAGGGACGCGGGGTCGATCTGGGCGGCCAGGGCCGTCGGTGCGAGGCGGCGCAGGCGCAGGGTGGCCGAGCGCCTGTCGGCGAGGATCTCGTTCAGCACGGCCTCGTCGTCGCAGCGTACGTACGAGGAGGCGGCGCCGATCCGCAGGTGGCCGTGGCGGCGGGCGACGTCGTCGATGAGGTAGCTGAGCGGCTGAGGCACCGGCGTACGGCTGTGGGCGGCGAGGAACGCGTGCAGATCGGCCGCGGACTGTCCGGCGTCCAGGGCGCGGCGTACGGACCCGGGGGTGAACCGGTAGACCGTCGCGCCGCCCTTCGATTCGATGTCCGCGAGGGCGGAGAGCATGTCCGCCAGGGGGCGCTCCAACGGGCCGGGGGCGACGGCCGTCAGGTCGGCCTGGAGCAGGACGTGGTCCAGCGGCTCCGGGATGAGGGGCGCGAGCAGCGCGGCGGCCTCGGCCGGCCCGGTGCCGAGCAGGGCGCGGGTGTGCGCGGCGAGCGCGCCGCGGCCGGTGATGCCGAGGAGCTCGGACTCGTTGAGAGTCCACAGGGCGATCCGGGACCGCAGGTCGGTGGTGTCCCCGGCGGAGGCGGAGGCGCCGCGCAGGGGGCGTTCCCAGCGGAGCCGGGCGAGCACCGTCTCCGGGTCGGGGGCGGTGCCCGGTTGCAGGGCGGCGAGGAGGGCCAGGACCCGGTGGCGTACCTCGGGGGCGGCGGAGCGGTCGAGGTCGGGGCCGAGGGTGGACAGGGCCCGGCCCTTGGCGTCCTGGCCGCCGATCAGGCCCGGGGTACGGGTGGCGGCGAGCCAGGCGACGGCGAGGTGCACCCAGCGGTCCTGGGCGGGGAGTTCGGCCCAGTCGTCGTACGCGGGCGTCGGCGCGTACCGTTCGTCGGCCTCTCCGTCGGAGGCCAGCAGCCCGGCCGCGTAGGTGAGTTCGACCCAGAACGCGGCGACGGGCTCGGAGACGTCGAGGGCGGTGGCGGTCTTCTTCAGCTCGCGCACACTGAGCCCGCCGGCGCGCAGTATCGCGGGGCCGCCGCCGTTCCAGCTCTTCAGCAGCTCCTCGACGGTGTTCACCGCCAGGAACGCCTGCCCGGCCGCCGCGCTGTCCACAGCCTGTGGATCACGGTTCGCGACAGCCTCCACGGCGGGCGGCTGCGGTTCCGGCACGCGGTGGGCGCGCCCGGCCCGCAGATGCAGGGCGGCCTCGCGGGGCAGCACCACGGTGCGGGTCGACACGGGAAGCAGCAGCCCGCGGTCGCGCAGCCATTTCACCGGCGGGGTGGGGTTCGGGGTCACTTCCCCGTACGGCGGCCCCCACACCAGCCGGTCCAGTACGGACAGGGCCTCGGCGGGGGCGGTGTCCAGCAGCTCGCCCATCCTGGCCCGGTCGGTGAAGAGCGCGGACAGGGACGTCACGGCGGAGACCGGGTCATGGGTGGCGGGCAGTCCGGCGGTCGCCAGGATGTCCTGGAGGCGGCCCGGCGACATTCCGGCGGTCGCCTCCGCGACGGTCGGGCCCAGACCGGTCGGGGAGGGGTGCTGCGGGGACGGCGCGAGGAGTTCGCGCGCGGTGCGCACCAGCCGCAGCCGGTCCTCCTCGCCCCAGACGAGGGCCTGTTCGCGCAGGGTGGTCAGGGCGGCGGGCAGCGCGTCCCCGATCGCCGCGTCCGCGTCGCCGCGGTGCTCGCCGTCGTCCCGGCCGTCGCCGGTGAGGAGACCGAGCAGCGTCTCGTACGGGGCGGGGTCGGGGGCGACTGCGAGCGCCTCGGCGGTCTGCAGAGCGAACCGGTCGAGGTGTTCCAGGGCGCGTACGACGGAGGCGCGCGTGCCGGCTCTCGTCGCGAGCTGAGTGATGTCGCCCGGTACGGGGGTGAGGAGATCGGGGCGGGCACGCAGCAGCCCCGCCAACGACTCGTCGTCCCGGGCGCGGAGAGCTTCGGCGAGCGTCCGCGGTGGTGTGGTCATCCCCATCCGTCCCACGGTAGTCGCTCCGGACAGGCCCGAGGGCGCTACCGTCGGTGCAGGCGCCAGAGGGGAACCATCGCGTGGGGATCGAGAGCGACCAGCTCGTCTACGACTATCTGAGCCGGGTCGGGGACCTTGCACAGCAGCAACAGCTGTCCTCGGGCACCCGGATGAGGCTCGTCTCGACCCTCCGGGGCGAGATCGACCGGCAGCGCGGAACGCAGTCCGGGGACACCCCGGCGGCGGTCCGCCGCATCATCGGGAGGCTCGGCACACCGGACGAACTGGTCGCCGCTGCGGCCGCGTCGGCGGACGGGACGGTGGAGCTGCCCCAGCCGCCGGAACCTGCCGCGGGGGAGGGGCGCGGCATCCCCCGTCCGCGCAAGGGGATGCTCCGGAAAGACAGTTCCGGCAAGGGCGCGTCGCAGGCGCGGGCGCAGGCGCCGGACGGGGAATCGGAGGGCTCGGCGGACTCCGCGGCTCCGGAAGCGGCGGCCGGCCGGGTGCCTTCGCCGCCGCACATGGCCGGTACGGACGAACTGGGGCCGTCCGGGAGCGAGCCCGACTGGTGGCGGATCGAGCCGGAGCCGTTCGGTGAGGGGGTCGACGTGCCGGGGTTCGTCGGCGGCGTCGAGATCCCGGACATGATGAAGCCGCCGCCGCCGCCGGTCCGGGACGCCGTTCCGCGCCCGCGCACGGGCGACTCGGCGGACGACGGTCCGGCCGAGGACGTCGGCACCGGCGAGGCCGCGCCGCGACGCCGACGGCTCCCGGGCCTCCGCCGCCGCGCCCCGCGCGAGTCGACGGCCCGGGGTTTCTCCCACCCCTTTTTGCTGCTTGCCGCCGCGCTGCTGGTCGTGGGCGCCGTGATGGGCTCCTGGCTGGCCCTGGCGGGTGGCTGGCTGCTTGCGTACAGCTCGCGCAAGTTGTCCCGTGCGGAGGCGAAATGGGCCGCGATGGGGCTTCCTGGCGTGGTCGTGGCGGGCGCACTCGTCTGGCTCTGGGGCCGGACGGAGGGCCGCTGGGGCGAGCCGATCCCGCAGGACGGGATGGCGGAGGCGCTGAGCGGGGTGTGGCCGGTGGTGGTACGCACGGCCGCGGTGGCGTCGGCGGTGTTCCTGGTGTGGCGGGCGCGGAAGCGGGTGGGGTAGGCGGGGTGCGCGCCGGCCGGCGGAAAGATCAAGCCCGCCCGGCGCTTGAGGGCGCCTTCAGCCCGTCCGGCGATCGAGGACGGAACCGTTGCGCGTTCTCGCCCGAGCCCGGACGTTCGCCGGACAGGCTCACCCCGCCCCGCCCTACTTCGTCAGATCCGTCTGGAACTCGTCGAGGATCTGGCTCGCGGCCGTGTACCCGATGCCCGCGATCCACAGGCGGTCGTCGACCTTGAAGACCTTGTCGTTCTTGGACGCCGTCAGCCCCTTCCACAGGCCGCTGTTCATGGTCCTGGTCGTTCCCGCCTTGTCCGGGTCGCCGTACGTCGACGTGAAGACGACGTCCGCGTCCGCGAGGTCGATCTTCTCGGGGGACACGTCGTACGAGAAGCCGTCCTTGGCCTTGTCGGTGATCGCGGGGCGGCCCATGCCGAGGTCGGCGAGGATCGAGCCGATGTAGTTCTGCTTGCCGTAGATGCGGATGTCGGCTCCCTCGACGAAGCGGACGAAGTTGACGTCCGTGGCGGCCGCCTTCTCCTTGCCGCCGATCGCCTCGGTCACGTCCGCTACATGGGCGTCGTACTCGGCGACGACCTTCTTCGCCTCGGCCTGCTTGCCGAGCGCATCGGCGTGCACCTGGAAGTTCTCCTTCCAAGCGGTTCCGGTGGACTCCGTCATCACGGTGGGGGCGATCGCACTGAGCTGCTCGTAACGGTCACCGTCACGGACCTTGCTGGTGAGGATCAGGTCCGGCTTCAGCGAGGCGACGGTCTCCAGATTGGGGTTGGCGATCTCGCCGACCTCCTTGATGTCCTTCGTCCGGCTCTCGGGCAGGTAGGAGGGGAAGCCGTCCTCCGTCGCCGAGTGCGTCGCGCCGACCGGCTGCACGCCGAGGGAGAGTGCGGAGTCCAGCTCACCGGTGTCGAGGACCACGACGCGCTGCGGGTTCACGGGGACCTTGACGTCGCCCATGGCCGTCTTCATGGTGTGGGTCCTGGCGGTGCCGGAGCCGCTGTCGTTGCCGCTGTCGGAGTCCGAGGAGCCACAGGCGGAGAGCGCGAGGGCGCCGGCCAGGGTGAGAGCGCCGAGGGTGACGCCGCGGCGGCGGGTGAAGGTGGTCATGGAGTGCCCTTCGTCGGGGTCGGGATGGTTGGTCACAGGTGTGTCGGCGGCCGGCCGCTGCGGGGCACCGGGTCGGCAGGGGCGATGGGGTCCTGGGCCCCGTGGGAACTCCGCCGTTCGAACGAAGCGCAGGGGCCGGGAGTCCGGGGAAGGAGCGTGGCCCGCAGCGCCGGGCAACCGTCCTGGCGGGCACTCACCCGGGCCGGAAACCGGGGCGCGGGTTCACGACGCCGGCGTGGCCTGCCAGGGAGCACCCGGAACCACGAGCGGCGAACCCGTCACCGGGTCCGGGACGATCACCGCGTCCAGACCGAAGACCTCGCGCACGAGACCGGCGGTGACGATGCCGTTCGGGTGGCCCTCGGCGACGATCCGGCCCGCCTTCATGGCGACCAGGTGGTCCGCGTACCGGGCGGCCTGGTTGAGGTCGTGGAGCACGGTGACGACGGTCCGGCCGCGGGTGCCGTCCGCCGCCGGGGCGGTGAGCCGGCGCACCAGGTCCAGGACCTCCACCTGGTGTGCGATGTCGAGGTACGTGGTCGGCTCGTCGAGCAGCAGCAGATCGGTCTCCTGGGCGAGCGCCATCGCGATCCAGACACGCTGGCGCTGCCCGCCGGACAGCTCGTCCACCGCCCGGTCGCCGAGCGCGGTGATGTCCGTACGCTCCATCGCGTCCGTCACCGCCCGCTCGTCCTCCTCCGACCACTGCTGCCACCAGTGCTGATGCGGCTGCCGGCCGCGGGCGACCAGGTCGGAGACGGTGATCGCCTCGGGGGCCACCGGGGTCTGCGGCAGCAGCCCGATCGACTGGGCGATCTTCCGCGTGGGGATCTTCGACAGCTCGGTGCCGTCGAGGAGCACGGCCCCGCCGCGCGGCTTGAGGAGCCGGCCGAGCGCGCGCAGCGTGGTCGACTTGCCGCAGGCGTTCGGGCCGACGATGACGGTGACCTGTCCGTCGGGAACGGCGAGGTCCAGCTCGTGGACGACGGTGCGGTCCTCGTATGCGAGCGTCAGCTCCCGCACCGTGAGCCGGCTGGTCGCGGTCGCCGTGGTGTCGGACGTACGGGTCGAGCTCATGCGGTGCCTCCACTACGGCCGCGACCGCCGCCGTGACCGCGGATGATCAGCCAGATCAGATACGGGGCGCCGACCGCCGCCGTCAGAACGCCCACCGGCAGCTCGGTGGGCGAGAAGAGCATGCGCGCCAGCAGGTCCGCGAAGACCACGATCACCGCACCGAGCAGCGCCGAGCAGAACAGCGGAATCTGCGCGGTACGGGTCATCCGGCGGGCGATCTGCGGGGCGAGCAGCGCCACGAAGTCGACCGGACCGGCCGTCCCGGTCGCCACGGACGCCAGGATCACACCGAGTGCGACAAGCCCCAGCCGTACCCGTCCGAGACGCACCCCGAGGGCCGTCGCGGTGTCGTCGTCCATCGAGACGGTGCGCTGGGCGCGGGCGGCCCACAGAACGGCCGGCAGCAGAATCAGCAGCGTCCAGCCGATCGGCGCGGCCTCCGACCAGCCGCGGCCGTTGAGCGAGCCGGTCATCCAGATCTGCGCCTGCTGGGCGACCAGATAGTCGCCCTTCGTCAGGAACAGTGTGGTGACGGACCGCAGCGCGATGGCGAAGCCGATGCCGATGAGGACGAAGCGGGTGGCGTGCAGCCCGCCGCGCCAGGCGAAGACGTACACGAGCGCCGCCGCGGCCACCCCGCCGATGACGGACAGATACGGCAGCACGGTGTACGAGGTGACGCCGAAGGTCATCGCGCCGACCGTGAGCGCGCTCGCCCCCTGGCTGATGCCGATGATGTCGGGGCTGGCCAGTGGATTGCGGGCGACGGTCTGGATCAGCGCACCGGCGATCCCGAACGCCGCACCGACCAGCAGTCCCACGACCATCCGCGGCAGCCGCAGCGTGCCGACGACCAATTCGCCCTGGGACGGCTGTCCAAGGATCACCTTCACGACCTCGCCGGGCGCGACGAAGCTCTCGCCGACGCAGAGGTACGTGACACAGACGGCGGCCAGCAGGACGACGAGGACGGCGGCGACGACGGCCGCCCGCCGGTGCAGCAGGAACCGGCCCCGCGCCCCGATCCGTACGACGTGGTACCCGGCGGGCCGCACCCGGACAGTGGTGTCGCTCATGCGGGCACCGCCTTCCGGCGTACCAGCGTGACCAGGAAGGGAACGCCGATCAGCGCCGTCATCACACCCGCCGGGACCTCGCTCGGCGGGAAGAGGACGCGGCCGATGACATCGGAGACGAGCAGCATGACGGGTCCGATCAGCGCCGCCATCGGCAGCACCCAGCGGTGGTCGCTGCCGACGATCGCGCGGGCGATGTGCGGGACGGCGAGTCCGACGAACGCGATCGGACCGGCCGCCGCGACGCCGACACCGGTCAGCACGGTGGCCCCGATGCCGCCGACGATCCGTACCGTCGCGACCTTCTGCCCGAGCCCCTTCGCCACGTCCTCGCCGAGCGCCAGCGCATCGAGCCCGCGGGCGACGGACAGTACGAGCACGGTCCCGACCAGCATGAACGGCCAGATCTGCTGGGCCACATCGGCCTCGCGCCCGGCGATGGAGCCGACCTGCCAGAAGCGGAACTCGTCCAGCGCGGACGCCTTGGTCGTCAGCACCGCCATCGTCACCGACACCAGCAGCGCGTTGATCGCGGCGCCGCCGAGCGCGAGTTTCACGGGGGTGGCGCCCCCACGTCCGCTGGAGGCGATGGCGTACACGGCGACGGAGGCGACCGCCGCCCCCGCGAACGCGAACCACACGTACCCCGTCAGGGTGTGGATTCCGGCGTACGCGATGGCCAGCACCACGCCCACCGAGGCGCCCTGGCTGATGCCGAGGATGCCGGGGTCGGCGATGGGGTTACGGGTGATGCCCTGGAGCACCGTGCCCGCGAGGGCCAGTGCCGCGCCGACCATCAGCCCGATCAGGGTGCGCGGCACCCGCATGTTCCGGATGACTTCGGCGGCGTCGGAGTGCCCGCCGTGCAGCAGGGCGTCGATCACCTCGGACGGGGGTATGGAGCGGGCCCCTATGGCGAGGCTGAGAAGCACCGACACCAGCAGCGCCGCGACGGCCGCCGCCGTCGCGAGTGCGCGTCTGGAGCGGCGTGGTGCGGCGGCTGACATCGGACCCAATCGAAAGGGAAGCAAAGTTAGGCTTGGCTAAGTCTAAGCACCGCCGTTCCGGAGCCCGAGGGCCGTACCGGGACCGCGCTTGTGCCCGGCCCCGCGACAATGGATTCCATGCCTTCGCACCCGCTGACGGTCGGCTTCGACCTCGACATGACGCTCATCGACTCCCGGCCCGGTATCAAGGCCGCCTACCTGGCGCTTTCCGCCGAGACCGGGACGCCGATCGACACGGATCTGGTGGTGAGCAGGCTCGGCCCGCCGGTCGACGACGAGCTGCGGAACTGGTTTCCGGCCGATGCGGTGGCCGCGACCGCCGACCGCTACCGGGAGATCTATCCCACACACGCCATCGTCCCGAGCCTCGCGCTGCCGGGTGCCCGGGAGTCGGTCGCGGCGATCCGTGAGCGGGGCGGCCGGGCGATAGTCGTCACCGCCAAGCACCTGCCGAACGCCGAGCTGCACCTGGCGCACCTCGGTATCGAGCCCGATGCGGTCATCGGCGGTCTGTGGGCGGAGGCCAAGGGGGAGGCGCTGCGCGAGCACGGGGCGGATGTGTACGTGGGCGACCACACCGGGGATGTACGGGGCGCCCGCACGGCCGGGGCGCTGTCGGTGGCGGTCACCACGGGCCCGTGCGACGCGGAGGAACTCCGGGCGGCGGGGGCGGATGTCGTCCTGTCGTCGCTGACGGACTTCCCGTCCTGGCTGGACGAGTACACGGCGTAGACCCTTCGGCGGGGGCGGATCCACTGAGCGCCGGCCGACAAGTGGGGTGTCGCGGACCGTTCTCCCCAAAAGGTCGTCCGGTGCGAGTTCGCCACCCGTGTCGGACGGGGCCCCGAGACAACCTGACCGCGATCCGGAACATCTCCTCTCACAAGCCCGCACCACACCGGTGCGGGACGGTGAACGAGGAGCCGGAGCATGGCCCGACGCCCCATCCGCCCGATCCGCCTTCGCGGGCTCCGTGTCGACTACCCCCGCCGGGGGAGAAGCAACTGGCGCCGCTGGGTCCCTTCGTGGCGGCAGGTGCTGAGCGGGATCCTGCTCGGATTCGGTGCGCTGGCCGGGCTGTTCGCCGTGGTGTACGCGTCCGTCGACATCCCGGACGCGAACGACGAGGCGCGCAGGCAGGGCACCGTCTACTACTGGGCGGACGGCAGCCAGATGGTGAGCGTGGGCGCGGTCAATCGGCAGAACGTCACGCTCGCCGACATACCCGATTCGGTGGAGCACGCGGTCATCGCCGCCGAGAACGAGACCTTCTACTCCGACTCGGGGGTATCGGCGAAGGGGATTGCCCGCGCGGCCGTCAGCATGGTCAAAGGCGGTGAGACCCAGGGCGGCTCCACCATCACCCAGCAGTACGTGAAGAACACCTATCTCAGCCAGGAACAGTCGGCCACCCGGAAGTTCAAGGAGTTCTTCATCTCGCTGAAGCTGAGCAACAAGCAGAGCAAGGCGGAGATCCTCCAGGGATATCTGAACACCAGTTGGTTCGGCCGCGGCGCCTACGGCATCCAGGCAGCGGCGTACGCGTACTACGGAATCCCCGCGAAGGACCTCGACCCCAGCCAGGCGGCGCTGCTCGCGGCCATGCTCAAGGGGGCGGAGCAGTACGACCCCGCGGACGGCGAAGGCAACCACGAACGCGCCGTCGCCCGCTGGAAGTGGATCCTCGACCGGCAGGTCGAGAACGGCGCGATGACGAAGGCGGAGCGGGCCGCACACCAGAAGTTCCCCGAGCCACGGAAGGCCGCCAAGCCGACCAGCCTCGGCGGCCAGACCGGCTATCTCGTCGACATCGCCAACAAGTACATCAAGAGGCGCTCGGGCCTCACCGACAAGGACCTAGCCCGGGGCGGCTACCGGGTGCACACCACCTTCGACAAGACCAAGGTCCAGCAGCTGGAGCGGGCCGTGCAGGGCGTGCGCAAGCGCGACCTCGACCCCAAGAAGCGCCCCGAGGACCGGTACGTCGAGGTCGGCGCCGCATCCGTGCGGCCCGAGGACGGGGCCGTGGTCGCGGTGTACGGCGGAGCCGACGCGATCACCCACTTCGCCAACAACGCCGACACCGCGGGCGTCCCCGTCGGCTCGGCCTTCAAGCCCTTCGTGCTGGCCGCGGCGCTTCAGCACGGCGGCGGGATCACCCTGGACAGCGGCTACGACAGTGAGGGGCGTCTGTTCACGGGCGGCACGCGCGCGGTGCCCGCCGCTCCGCCGGGTGCCGGTCCCGACCAGGTGAGCGTTACGGTGCCGACGACCCTGCGCGACGCGCTGGTCAAGTCGGCCAACGCCACCTTCGTGCAACTCGGCAAGCGCATCGGGCTGAAGAAGGTGAAGGAGCTGGCGGTCGCGGCCGGGCTGCACGAGGAGAGCCTGGCCCGCCTGGACAAGTCCTTCCCCCTCGGCACGTCCACACCGAGCGCGGTCAGGATGGCGGACGCTTACACCACCTTCAGCAACGACGGCGTGAGGGCCGATCCCTACTCGGTGACCAAGGTGATCCGGGACGGCGAGGCGGTCGAGGGCTTCGGGAAGCCCGAGCCGCGGCGCGTGATGGACGCCTCGGTGGCGAACGATGTGAACGACACTCTGGGGGCGGTGGCCTGGACGAGGCTGGGGCAGGACGGAAAGTTCGCCGAGTTCGCCAAGTCCAGGGCTGCCGGCGACGACCTCTTGGCGGGCGCGACCGGCAAGGACGACCGGATGAAGTCGGCCTGGTTCATCGGCCACACCGAGGGGCTGACCACGGCCGTCACGATGTTCCGCAGCAAGCCGGGCACCCCTCAACTGCTGGGAATGCAGGGCGTGGGCGGACCCGATTCGGAGCGCGGCAATGTCTTCCCGCTCCGGATCTGGAGCACCTACGTCACGGGGAGGTAGGCCCACCCGCGTATGCGATCCACAGTCGGTTCGCGTGGTGCGACCAATGAGATGCCGGGACGCCTCCGGCACAGGAGGATGGTCCCGCCCGCAGGAACCGCCCCGAAAGCGGGGTGCGATGGTGTCCCCCGTTTCGGCTCCAGATCACTGAGTGCCGTACGGCGGAGCATCGTCCCCCTTGGCTGCGCACTCCACCCAGAGCAGCTTCCCGACCTGCCCCGGCAGCCCGGTCCCCATGGGGTGGGCGCCCCAGCTCTCCGCGTAGAGGGTGACGAGGTAGAGCCCCCGCCCTCGTTCGGCGAGCTCTGCCGGGGCCTCGGCGGTCCATTGGAACGGGGCGGGGATGTGCGGGTTGGTGTCCCAGACGCTGAGCCGGATACGACTGCGCCCGGCGTCGCGCAGGCGCAGGGAGTACGCCCCCGAGGAGTGCAGGTAGGCGTTGGTGACCAGCTCGCTCGCCAACAGTTCGGCGATCTCGGTGAGTTCGCGCATGCCGTGGACGCGCAGGATGGTGCGGAGGGTGGAGCGGGCCACGCCGGGGGCGCGGGGATCCTGCGGGAGTTGGAGGGTGTATGTCCAGGGCGGGGATACCGTGGCACTGACCATGGAAGTCTCCGTTCACGGAGGGAAGTTGAAGGATGCACTTCTAGTTGCCCAGTGACGAGGTCGCTCCGTCGAGCGGGGTACTTCCGGGCGGGTGGCCTGAGTCAGAGACTAAGTTCTCTGCAAGTTCTATTTGCGCTGCATTCATGAAACTGCATGCAGATCCCCTCGTGTGAGTGATGAGTCGAACTCAACCCCGCCAAGGAGGAGTTACATGTCAGGCAGGTCCGCCCCCACCGGTCGACGCATCCGAATCGCTACCGAACTGCGCAAATTTCGTGAGCGCGCAGGTCTCACAGCGACCGAGGCCGCCCGAGTGCATGGCATCAGCCAGGGCCAGCTGAGCAACATCGAGACCGCCCGGTTCGGAGTGAGCGGCGAACGGCTGCGCGCCATGGCGCAGAACTACGCCTGCTCCGACCACGCCTTCATCGAGGCACTGGTCAACATGGTCCAGGACCGGAGACGCGGATGGTGGTCCGAGTACCAGGAGCTCCTGCCGACCTCTCTCCTGGACCTTGCGGAACTGGAACACCACGCCGGACAGCTGCGCGGTGCTATCACGGCACACATTCCTGGACTTCTCCAGAGCGCCGACCACGCGCGGGAGATCTTCCGGCAGCACGTCCCGGAGCTCCCGCCCCCGGATGTCGAGCACCGTGTCTCGTTCCGAATGAAGCGCCAGGCAGTGCTGTACGGGGCCGAGCCGACCCCGTACCAGGCGCTCATCCACGAGGCGGCGCTTCGTACCGAAGTCGGTGGCCCCGAGACGGCGCGGTCGCAGCTGCAGCACCTCCTCGACATGAGCGAGCGGGACCACATCACCATCCAGGTCATCCCGTTCAAGGCAGGCGCCGTACCTGGCTCCGGCCAGTCCATCTACTACGCGTACGGCCCAGTCCCCGAACTGGACACCGTCCACCTCGACCAGTCCCACGGCCTCGCGTTCCTCGACGCCGAGACCCAACTCCAGAACTACCGGACCCTGTTCACCAGGATCGAGGACGCCGCGCTGTCGCCCGCGGACACCCGGAATCTGATCCACCACGTCAGTCAGCACCTATGAGAGGAACGCCCATGCCCACGTACGACCACTGGCAGAAGTCGTCCCACTGCGCCCAGGGGGACTCGTGCATCCACATCGCCGGGGGCGCCGGTGGAGGGGTCAAACTCACCGAGAGCAGCGACCCCACCGGAGCGATACTCCGCACCACGCCCGGCGCGTGGGCCGCCCTCGTACGCACCCTCAAGGAGAACCGCGTCCGTGGCTGACATCCCCACCGACCTCACCTGGGTCCGCGCCGCCCCGAGGGCGAGGAGGGCCCCGCCCCTGGATCGAGATCGCCTTCGGCCCGGACGAACTCGTCCACCTCCAGTAGACCGGCGACCCCGAGCGCGTCGTGACGACGGCCACGACGAAATGGGAGGCCTTCGCCAAGGGCGTCATGGCCGGCGAGTTCGAGCACTTGGCAGGACTCGACGACGAGGCTCCAGCTTGACTCTGTCGGGGATCTCGGGGTTTCCCCGTGCGATAGCGTGATCAACGGGTATGTTTGGGGCCGTTCTGCAGATCGATGTAGTTGCTGAGGTGTCCGTTGTCCCTCCGTCCCCGTTCCGGTGAGCAGGTTCCCTCTCTGAGACCAGCTCGATGGGCTGTGGTGTGACGAGGACTTTGTCGACTGGTCCCCCCGTGACAGGCGTCCCGGCCTCTCGCCCGCCCGCCACCGTCTGCGTACTCCAGTTTCTGCTCGGCCTGTCGAACCGTCAGGCCGCCAAGGTGGTGCGCCGCCGCATTGACTTCACATACGCCATAGCCCTGGAGCTGGACGATCCCGGCTTCCACCGCAGTGCGCTGGCCGACTTTCCGCGAGCGCCCCACCGAGGGCGACCCCGCCGTCTGCTCGACCTCGCGCTGGCTCGCCTCAAGGACGCCGGGCTGGCGCGCGAACGCACCACCCAATGTACCGACTCCATCCACGTGTCGGCCGCAATGCGCGACCTGCCTTGGAAGAAACCGACGGCACCGCTCCGCACCTACTGGTTGGCCTGTTGGACGAGGAATGGGGACGCCGCTACGGACGCCCGGTCCGCCTGGGCAAGAACCCCACCCGAGCTAAGACCAGGATCAACACCACCGTCAAGGACGCCGTCCGGCTGCTGGAGCACCTGCGCGAGCACGGGGCAGGCCGCGCGTACGGTCCGCGCCTCCAGGCCCTGCGGCAGATCCCTGTGCAGAACCACTGCCGCGACGCGGCGAACCGCCTGCGCTGACGCACCGCACCGTCAGCCTCCTCGCCGGTCCCCGACCCTACTGAGGGTGTGTCAGAGGCTGTAGGCCAGGCCGTGCGTGGCAGCAATCTGTTCGGAGGCGTGGCCCGCGTGGATCTGGAGAGGGTTGCCGTCTGTGATTCTCACCTTGAGGCTGGTACGGATCTGGGTGCAGCCGCCCAGTTGCGCTTTGGTGATGTTGAGGGTGTTCGTGGCCGCCTGGTGATGCTTGGCGTCGGAGATACTCCACTTGGCGACCGGCCCCTTGACTGGCCCCCCGCACGGGGCTCCGTTCGGCATCTGGGGTTGTGCCTCGATCCAGGTCTCGGCCTCTGTTCCCTTGTAGGCCGAGGTACCTCCAGCGCAGATACGCGAGCTGGCGACGCAGGTGGTGAGGTTGGCGTCCTGGACGATGGTGGTTCGTTCCCCGCCGGTGGGGGTGTAGGTGTAGCCGAGGGTGGTCGCGGTTGCCCCGCGGGCCACCGTTGTGGCGCTGGCGGCAGGTAGGGTCCAACGGGCCGCACCTGAACCGGTAGCTATACGGCCCAGTTCCGCGCCGGCAGGGATGCGCATGGTGACCTGGCGGTCGGCGTTGATGATGCTGGAATAGCTGGTGACCGACAGGCGGCACTTGTAGGTCGCCGTGCTGGGGGCCCGGAACAGCCAGCGCAGTCCAGGGGCCAGGCTCGTCTCGCCCGGGGGCACGAGGTTGGCTGCCCAGTAGGCGCCGGTCTCCGCTCCCTGAGGCAGCGCAGAACCGTCCGAGTATTGGCAGCGCACGGCGAAGGTCATGCCGATGTTCTCGCCGTTCTTGAGCGTGGTGACCGGGGTCGCGGTCAGGTTCCGCGACCACAGGTAGGACTCTTCGCCCGCCGCGGCGTTGAACACGACCTCCGTGCCGGGAACGTCTTTGTACGTGTCCGGGGCGCTCGGTGGATTCACCTGAAAGTCGAACACCGTCGACGCTGCGAAGGCAGGCCACGCTGCCGCGGAAATACCCAATACTGCAACAAGTGCAGCAAATGAGAACGAGCGCTTGCAAGGAAAAGTCACAGATCCCCCGAAGTTCTGAATCCCTGCCACCCGCTAGCTTGACTTGGAGTCGACTCATCAGACAGGTGGCCAGCCGATGGCAGCGCCAGGTAATGCGGTGGGGCCTCACAAGAGGGAGGCCCCACTTCGCTGCGTAGTGCGTTTATGGACGGACGCCGCCCATGCAGACCGCACCCTCTTCACCAAAGACCAAGTTGTATGAATTACTGCTGAAACCTCCGGGGCGAATCGTACCGTCCAGAACAAAGGAACTGCCGGACCGATGGTAGACGACCGCGTTAACCGGAAGGTTGTTGACGTACGACCCTATTCCGTCGTGAAAACGTGCACCGTAATTGCTGAGGTATATACATGCTTGCGTGCTGGTGGAGGTAACCGAAAGGAAATCGTAGTTAATCCCCTCGTACAGGCACAGCTTGCCAGATGGGCACCCCCCAACCGTCGCTGCTGCCGACGCGGATGATGCGGTTGCCGTCATCGCTCCGGTCATCAATGCAAGAACTGCCACACTGCTTGCTGCTCTACTCTTCCAATTCACGCTACGCCTCATTCTGTGGGTCTATTAAACCTTGCTGAGCGCTAGCTTTATGGCAACTCGTCCCACGGAAACGTGCTGCCGGTACAAACCGCCGGGTCGAGTGGAGTCAATCGAGTTACCCATCGGTGCGCGCAGACCTCGACGGAGTCAACCACCCTCAGCCCCGTGACTTGCTAGAGGTCAGGGCTTGGCGCTGCCGGTGCACACCATGTCCGAAGTCGTCCATTGGTTGTTGTCGCCCCCGTTGAAAGTGTCACTCGAGAAGCCCCCGGAGCGAATCGACGCCCTTTGGTACCAGCTGTTCGGATCCGCGGCGTTGCCGCTCCACAGCGTTGCCTTCACCGGGAGGTTGTTGACGTAGGAGCTAATGCCGTTGAAGGGGTAGGTCAGCCCGTAGTCGGAAAGCCAGAAGCATGCGCTGGTGCTGGCAGCCGCGAAGGACATTGTGCGGTACTCGGTGCTGCGGTAGAGGCAGAGCTTGTCCGAGGGGCATCCTCCCACAGCGGCAGCGGGTGCTGCGTTGACCAGCGTGCTGCCCGCTACTACGGCAAGCGTCGCGGTGAGTGTCGCGCCTATGTGCCTCAACTGCACTGGTTTCTCCTTGATGTGACGGAAACTTGGAGGTTGTGACGAGTCTATGTCAAGGCGATCAAGCTCGGTGGTCGATTCTCGGCAAAGTCAGGCTCGGCATGGACGCCATCCTCTATGTCGACCGCACTGGCATCCCGTGGCGCTATTTGCCGCACGATTTCGCGCCGTGGGAAACCGTCTACGGCTACTTGCCGCCTGGCAGGAAGACGGCGTCTTCACCCAGCTCAACGGCCTCCTGAGGCATCTGGTCCGCGAGGCAGAAGGCCGCAACTCCGAGCCGACCGCCTGCGTCATCGACGCCCAGAGCGTCAAGACGTCCGCCAACGTGCCCGTTGTCGGCCAGGGCATTGATGCGGGCAAGGAAATCGCAGGTCGCAAACGACATCTCGGTGTCGACACCCTCGGCCTCCTACTGGCCGTCTGGGTGACCGCCGCCAGCGTGTCCGACAATGCCGGCGGCATACACCTGCTGTCCCATATCGCCGCCGCAAACCCCTGCGTGACCAAGGCATGGGCCGACAGCGGCTACCGCACCAAAGTCATCGATCACGGCGCCCGGCTCGGCATCGACGTCGAAGTGGTCCAACGCGATCCCGGCACCAAGGGCTTCAAGGTGATCCCGCGGTGTTGGGTCGTGGAGCGTACTTTCGGCTGGCTCATGCACCACCGCCGACTCGCCCGCGACTACGAAACCAAGCCACACCATGTTCCGAGTCTCCTCCAGACCACGGACCGTGCTCGCGAGATCTTCCGGCAAGTGGTGCCGGAGCTCTCTCGCTCAGACATCGAGCACCGAGTGAGTCACCGACTTCAGCGCCAGGCCCTCCTTGGCCGATCGAGCCCGCCAACGTACCGGGCAGTCATTCATGAAGCTGCCCTCTGCGTGCCGGTTGGCGACCCCGCCATCGCCAGGAACCAGCTTCGACATCTGGTTGAGCAGAGCGAGCGGGAACACATCACGGTCCAGGTAATTTCGTTCGCCATCGGCGCCTATCCCGGATCCGGGCAGACCATCCTGTATGTACACGGCTCGGTCCCCGCCTCGACACGGTTTCGCTGGACCAGTCACACGGCCCTGTCCTGGTGGATGCCGAGGCGGAGTTGGAGGCATACCGCCTCCTGCTGGCACGCATGGAGGCCGTGGCGCTGGCGCCGGACAAGTCGCGGGACTTCATCCACAGCTTGATCGCCGACCAGTGAAGGAGCTGGATATGCACCAGCACTCATGGCAGAGGTCCTCGTACTGCGGACAGGGCGAATCCTGCCTGCACGTCGCCGCGAGCAACAGCACGGTCAGCCTCACCGAGAGCAGTGACCCCACCGGGGCGATACTCCGCACCACACCCGCCGCCTGGGCCGCCCTCGTACGCACCCTCAAGGAGACCCGCGTCCATGGCTGACATGCCCACCGACCTCACCTGGGTCCGCGCGGCCCCGAGGGCGAGGAGGGCCCCGGCCCCTGGATCGAGATCGCCTTCGGCCCGGACGAACTCGTCCACCTGCGGGAGACCGGCGACCCCGAGAACGTCGTGACGACGACCACGACGAAATGGGACGCCTTCACCAAGGGCGTCATTGTCGGCGAGTTCGACCACTTCGCCGAACTCGACGGCGAGGGTCCGGTCACCCCGTCCTGACGTCACGAGACAACGCCCCCTCACCGCCCACGCCCGAGTGGGATGGCGGGAAGAGCTTGCGACCGGTCACGAGATGTCCTTGATAACGGCGTGTCCGGCCTCAGCTGCGCGGGCGTAGAAGGCGCGCAAGGTCGCGAAGTCTCTTGCGAGGCTGCCGTCTTCGATCATGCTTGCGTCTTGGTCGCTGCCGTCTTCCCCCTGAATGGTCGTGTAAAAGGAGTACACGTACACGTCATCCAGCAGGTCACGGCGCTCCCGGATCAGCTCATCCAGGTCGAGGTCCTGGAGGAATCGGTCAACGGCTCGGACCTCGTCCGGCGTCAGCAGTAGGAGATTGTTCGTCCGCTGGCCGTGGCCACCGCGGCGCCCGATGACGAGGCCACCCATGATGACGTCGGAGGCCGGCGGTTCACCGGTCGGAGGGGCGAAGTCGGCCGTGTCGACGTTTTCGCAACCGGTCAGCAGCACATGGATCGCATCCCAGGTGCGTGTGATGCATGTCGACTCCAGCGTGTGCAACAGGGATCCGGGCCGGTGGCAGTCGTCGTCGGAGTTCCACTCGTCGCGAATTCGCTCCCTGCCCGCGTCCGGCCCTTCCGGGTGGTCGAGCAGTCGGAGGATTTCTGCGTAGTCGTGCCGGGTGATTCCCATCCAGAAGCCCACCGTCAGGTCCCTTTCCTTGGACGGGTCGCGTCACTCACCGTCGTGGTTCCCTTGCTGCCGGACGCCGTTCACATGGTCGTTGATCTGCCGCAGGCGCTGCCAGGCGGCGGGGTCGGTGCCGTCGCCGAGCGTGTAGTGCAGAGCGGGCCGGGCGGCTGGACCGAGCCGGACGGGCGCGAAGCCCCTGGGGGCCCCGTCGAGGCCGAGGTCGGCGACGGCGTCGGGGCCGAGGGTGAAGGAGAGAGGTACCGGGGGCGGCTCGTAGTGGGCCGGGGTGGTCAGATCCGCGCGTGCAGTGTGCAGTTGGCTGATCATCGTGGCGAGGTTGTGGCCGGTGATCAGGGACTCGGCCAGCTCGGGCAGGGCATCCACCGGAGTGCCCTCATCGGCTCCGTACCCGATGGCCAGAGTGATGTGCTCTTCGACGCCGATGCGGGTGCGGGCGATGCGCACCGTGGCGATCGCCGGGCGGTCGGGGGCGCCGACGGCGGCAATCCAGGTGGGCAGGGACTGCTGAGCGCGGGTGCGGGCCAGGTCGGTCAGCTGCCGTGGGGACCAGGGAACGTTGACGGGTTCGGCGGTGGACCATCCGGCGGGTGGGGCTCCGGTGAGCGTGCGCCAGGCCTGTTCCAGAGCGCTGCTGAGGACGAGCCGTTCGTCGGCCGGGTGAATCGTACGGATGGAGAGCAGCAACTGCCGTTCCCCTTCAGTGCCGGGTCGAGGCCGGAAGGCATCCGCGATCCGGGGTGAACCGTCGCCGGCAGGGACAGGGGTGAAGCGCGCGCCGTGCCAGTGCAGTACGGCCCCGGAGAGTCCGTCGTAGTAGCCGCACTCGGGGTCGCGCACGACCCAGCGGGAGGGCAGCCCGTCCAGCAGCGTGCGGGTGGGGAACGTGAGCCGGGTGCCGGGCGGGGTGACGATCTGCAGCTCACGCGCGGTGCGGGCCGTGTTGCGCACCACGTCGGTGAGCCAGGTCGTGGCAGCGATCACGGGACGGCCCTGGATGACGACGGCGGCCCTGTCGGTGAGCATGTCGACACCCATGGGGGCCGCCTCTGTGACGGTGCCAGCGAGATCGGCCACGACGTCGGTATGACCGGCCTCGCGCGGCCAGACAGTGCCCCCGAGTACGGCCGTCAGGCGCCCGGCGACGGACCCGGCCAGCCGCCCGGCCTCCTCCACAGCGGTGGTCGCCCGCGCCTCGGTCCACCACACGGGCGACTCCGCCTGTGTGGCCGGCCCGAGCAACCGGGCTGCTTCGCCCGGCACTTGGATGTACCGGGGTGCTTCGAGCGACACCAGCGCCTGCCCGGCAGCGGTGCACAGCTGAGCGACGGACCCGTCGGCCGCCCGGTTCACCCGAAGATCTGGGCCACCGGCGTGGAGCCCGGCCAGCAGCGTCCTGGTGTCCGGCATCTGCGGAGTGAGGGCTATGACGTCCTGGGTCATGTCGCACTTTCTGAAGCGCTGAATCTTCCTAATCGCTGGTCAGGGATGCCAACCGTAGCGTGAGTTCCGCACTGGCAAGCATTCTCGTAATCTCAATGGGAAGATTACCGAACTCGGCCATCACGACATCTGCGGGATCAATTTTACGGTTCACTCCATCGCGATCTTCCGCCTCGATTACATAGCGATAGCCACGAGGTGCGGTCGAGTCATCCACCACAACCCAGCGGGCACCATGCCTTTGGATTAGGAAATCTGACACATATGACATCAGGTCGCTGTGCAATGTTGACCAGTCCGATTGTTCGAACTGGTCGAGAGGTAGGCGCGACACGTAATTCTGTAGAGCAGGAATCAGATTCAGTGGATCCCTGGTGTACACAGCTGGAGGGACTCCCAGCATGTCAGCGATATCGATGATTGTCTGACGCCCCTCTTCAGCCCATCGCTCGAGATCCGGCTCCGGAACACCAGCCCTTACCATTTCTGACACCTTCCGCTACAACTGACACTTATTTGGGGGGTGGTCCATATTCAACAAAAACGATGCGGGCCTGAGTGAGGTAATTCCGGAGAGCCTGGGATGGGGGTGCATCCATGAATACCCACCGCGGATCGTAGCCCGGATCTATTCTTCGCAGCGTCAGATCTTTATTGATCTGCTCCATTATACCCTTGCTCATGGGTACTTCCCCCCTAACTATCTGACTCGACCCATCGGAAAGTTTAACCGTTCGGAATTGCAGGTAGTGCTTTATTTCCACGGCCAATGTGCGACCGTCCGGCAAATCTACGGGCACATCCACTTTACGTCCGCCCGGGGCCTCTACCGGATAGTAGGGGTGATCATGAGTCGGAACAGGAAAGTGCCGCTCGGGGCCACCGCCGAACATTTCCCGACCTATCTCCTCCGCCATTGTGTAACGGTGACGCCCCGCGCGCAGGGCACGCAGCTGGCGCAGGGACAGTTGAGCCTCGCCAGGTGGCAAGGTCGGGCGGGTGAAGTCGGGCTCCCCAGCCCCTTCACCGTCACCGTGTTGCCCCGCATCGTGGGACGTGCCCGCCGAATCGGCGACAGCCAATTCTCCACGCTGCTCATCCGGTTCATGAGCACTTCCATGAGCATCGTCATGGCCGTGCATCGACTCGTGACGGCTGTCTGATTTACCATCTCCTGATCCGTCAGCACCCTCCGAGCCGTGCCCGCCCCGGCCATCTACGTGTGCGCCCCCGGAGTGACCTTCGCGACTCGCGGGACCGGTCCCTTGATGGCCGCCGCCACCTGCGTCCCTCGAACCTGTGGCAGCCTGACCTCTGTCCCCAGAGCCCGCACCATGCGTGGCGGCAGCACCGCCGCCCTTGACGCCGCGGCTGCCCTCACTATGCGTATCGCTGCTGCCCCCTGCCGAGCCATCATGGCTGGCTCGCGGTGGCAGGTTCTCTCCTCTCATGCGGGCCGCACCCTCGCCTGCCCGGGCACCTGCACCGACAAGCTCACGGTCATCTGGGCTGGCGCCAACTGTTCGGTCCGCTGCGGCGGGCTCACGCAGCGCTGGGGTGGTGTTGGTTGTGCCGTCGGGATCGAGGGGGACGAATTTGCCGTCCTTCTCGACCCGGTAGCGGTCGCTCAGGTCAAAGGCGCCGTCCGGGAATTTCGACTTCGGTATCTGAAGGTGGTCGCTGACGTTGGCCAGCACCTGGGAGACCTTGGGCAGGTCCGAGAGGGCCTTGGCGGCCTTGAAAGCGCCGCCGAGGGGGTCGAGGGCGTCGCCGATCTTCGCCATGGTGCCGGCCGCCTTCGCGAACGTGCCGCCCTTGCCGAGTTTCGACGCGGCGGCCAGAGGACCGGAGGCGAGCGTGAGCAGGTTGAAGGAAAACACGGCATGGGCGCGAGCGGGGTCCTCCGCCGTCATGTCGTACGCGATGAACTGCTTGCCGAACTCCTTCGCGTACGCCTTGCTCTCGCGCTGCCAGTCGGACAGGTGCTCGTCCTGCCCGAAGAGATCCATGCCGTAGGCGTAGCCGCCCACGGCGGTGCGCCTGAGACCATCCCACGCCTGGTCACGCTCTTGCTCTCCGTGGAAGCCGATCAGGGTGCCCAGGCCGTCGATGCCGCCCCAGATGCTGTCCTTGGCGATACCGTCCCACGCCCAGCTCTTGGCTCCGTGGCCCCACCACTCCAGGCTCCAGCGCTCGTAGGTACGCCCCTCCGGGCTGCCCCACGGCAGGTCCTTCACGTCCTTGAGCGCGTCGGCGTTCTGGCCGTACATGCCGAGCCCGTGGGTGCCGTCGTCCACAATCCACTTCGGGCGGCAGGCGCCCGGGCTGATCGCGTCGATCTTGTTGGCGGCGTTGCGCTCGGCTTCCTGGAAGCCCTCACGCGCCGCCACCACGCCATCCAGCAACGCCTGGTGCGCGTCGGTCTTGCTCTGGTCCTCGGTCCAGTCGTCATCACCCCGGACGCTGTCGACGAAGTCGATGGCGTCCAGCTTCAACTGCTTGAGCCGGTCGGCGTGCGGCTTGGCATCGTGGATGAAGGTGTCCAGGGCGTCGGCGAGCGACTCGATGTTCCCCGCGAACTCCTCTGCCGTGTCCATCACCGGCTGGGTGGACGAGAACAGCTTGTCCGCTTCAGGAGCCTTGTAATAGGCGGCCATCGCCTGGAAGCGGGAGTGAACGTCCTTCCCGCCGGTTCGAATGCCCGTGGCGCGCGTACGCAGGTTGGAAGCAGCCTTCTCCAACTGGGCGAAGTCACCGGTGTACTGCGGTATCCCGCCCGGCTCGATCACGTCGGCTACTCCCCGCCCTTGTGGTCCGTCCTCTGCCCGACCGCCCTGATCTCAGCAGGGGTGGGGGCCTTGGCCGCGTCGCGCTGGGCCTGGGCGGCCATGGCCAGGTCGCCCTCGATGTACTCGGTGGTGGCCTCGACCGTGCCGTCCATCGTCTTCTTGGTGCGGGCGGCCATGAACCTGATCTCGTACTCGTTGTCCGAAACGAAGTTCGCCACCGCGGCCCCCACCGGCCCCGCGGGCGCCTCACCGCAGTACGGCCCACTGATCGTCCCCGCGGACAGCGCGGCACTCTCCACGCTCTCGCCGTAGCCCTTGACGTCCTTGCCCAGGTCGTCGGACGCGAGCCCCACCAACGACAGAATCGACTCCACCCCGCTCGGCCTGATGTCCCACCCCGTCATGCCAACCCCCTGCATCCCCCGGCCGATACGTTTCCTCAACTGCGCCCAGCAACGCGCATGCTGCTGGCGACAGGATCTTCATCAGTATCAAGTTGCTCGTAGCATTGGCAACGCACTTCAAGCCAAACGCGTGTTGTATTGATCGCGCAGCGTTGTCGCCGGGATGTCGTGGCGATCGAGAAACCTCGCCAGATTGGCAGCTTGCGCCACCCTTTCCGTTCCCTGCTGCTGTCTCGCCGGACAGTGATCGGACAGTCGACAGGACGTCCAGCTGTGTTTGCGGTAGGGAAGATCTGTGAGTGTCCGGACGGAGGAGTCCAGCGGATCGAGGCACCCAACCCGTCCTCGGCCCCGAGCGTGCCCGGCTCCGTCCTCGACCGCCGGGCGGCTCAGAAGCGCCCCGTCCCGCAGCAAGATCAAGCCCGTCCGGCGACTGAGGACGGAGCGGCCGCCGGACGACCCCGGCCCTATCGCTTCGGCGCCCCCGCCCGCACCGACAGCACCACGCCCGCCGCGGCGATCAGGAACCCCACCCCCATCAGCATGCACAGCGACCATGCGATGGACGGAAGCGGATGGGTTCCGAGGAACAGCGGGGCCACCGTGGCCAGCGTGGCCAGTGCGCCGATGAAGAAGACGATCGCGCCGATCCGGACGAGCCGGTCACCTGCGCCAGAAGGAGTAGTGCTCACCCCGCCAGAGTAGTTCCCGACGGCCGTGAACCGTCCCACGGCGAGCCACGCGCCACGCAAGCACCGTTTCTGGACAGAGTCCGGATGACCAGGCTTGACGAGGGGTACTTCACCTGGGGAGGCTGCTGCCAGCAGGGGAGCACCACCACTGGATAGCCTGACCTGCTGAGGCTTGTTCCGGCTTACGGGTTGAGATGGGGTGCGTGCTTTGCCGACTGGCAAGGTCAAATGGTTCAACAGCGAGAAGGGCTTCGGCTTTCTCTCCCGCGACGACGGCGGTGACGTCTTCGTGCACTCCTCGGTTCTTCCCGACGGCGTCGACGCACTCAAGCCCGGCCAGCGTGTCGAATTCGGCGTCGTTGCAGGTCAGCGCGGAGACCAGGCGCTTTCGGTGGCGATCTTGGACCCGACCCCGTCCGTCGCGGCCGCACAGCGCCGCAAGCCGGACGAGCTCGCGTCCATCGTGCAGGACCTGACCACCCTGCTGGAGAACATCACGCCGATGCTGGAGCGCGGCCGCTACCCCGACAAGGCGGCCGGCAAGAAGATCGGCGGCCTGCTGCGCGCGGTCGCCGACCAGCTCGACGTCTGACTTCCGGACTTCCGGATCCCGGCGGATCTCAGACGAACGACAGCGCATCCGGGCCGAGGGGCGGTACCAGCCCCTCGGCCGCGGCGCGGGTCAGCAGTCCGCGGATCGCCGCGTAGCCGTCCTCGCCGAGGTCGGCGGTGAACTCGTTGACGTACAGCCCGATGTGCTGGTCCGCCACGGCCGGGTCCATCTCCTGCGCGTGCTCCAGCACGTAGGGCCGTGATGCCTGAGGGTCGTCCCAGGCCATCCGTACCGAGGTGCGCACCGACTCGGCGAGCAGCTCAAGCGTGTCCGCGCCCAGCGACCGCTTGGCGATGATCGCGCCGAGCGGGATCGGCAGCCCGGTCGTCTCCTCCCAGTGCCGGCCCATGTCCGCGAGGTTGTGCAGCCCGTAGTTCTGGTACGTGAAACGGGCCTCGTGGATGACGAGGCCGGCGTCCACCTTCCCGTCGCGCACGGCGGGCATGATCTCGTCGAACGGCATGACGACGATCTCGCCGACCCCTCCCGGCACCACTTCCGCCGCCCAGAGCCGGAACAGCAGATAAGCCGTGGAGCGCTCACTCGGCACGGCGACGGTCCTTCCCGTCAGATCCGTGCCCGCCTCCTTCGTGAGGACGAGCGGTCCGCAGCCCCGCCCCAGCGCCCCGCCGCACGGCAGCAGCGCGTACTCGTCGAGCACCCAGGGCAGCACCGCGTACGAAACCTTCAGCACGTCGAGTTCGCCGCGCTCGGCCATTTTGTTGGTGATGTCGATGTCGGCGAAGGTCACATCGAGGGCGGGCGCGCCGGGGACCCTTCCGTGCGCCCAGGCGTCGAAGACGAAGGTGTCGTTCGGGCACGGAGAGAAAGCGATGTTCAACGGATCCGACGGGTTACGAGTCGTGTCGTTCATGGTGGGTCCAACCTTCCAGTGCGGGGACGATCTTCCCGAACGCCCCGGTGAGTGCGGCCAGCGCGTCGCCGATGCGCCAGGCGTCCCGGTCGCGCGGGCCGATGGCGTTCGAGACCGCCCTCAGTTCCAGCACCGGTACGCCCGTCCGTTCGGCGGCCTCGGCGACACCGAAGCCCTCCATGGCCTCGGCGGCGGCCCGAGGGTGCGCGGCCAGCAGGGCGGCGGCGCGCTCGGCGCTGCCGGTCACGGTCGAGACGGTGAGGATCTCGCCGGTGAGCGCGCCGGTGGCGGCGGCCACGTCGCGTACCTGCGCGGGTGGTGGTGTGAACCGGTCGCGACCGAAGCCCAGACCGGTGACGGGCACGAAGCCCTCGGGGGTCTCGGCGCCCAGATCGGCGGCGACGATGCCGCTCGCGACGACGAGCGAGCCGACCGGGGCGAGGGGCGCGAATCCGCCGCCGATCCCGGCCGAGACGACGAGGTCGTACGGGCCGGAGGCAAGGCCGAAAGCCGTCGAGGCGGCTGCGGCGGCCGGTCCGGCACCGCCGGCGAGGACATCGACGACGCCGGAGCCGCCGAGGGCGTCGACGCGGTGGAGCCGAGCGCCCGGCACCTCGCGCACGACCACCTCGGACACGTCCCCGAACGCGCGCGTGACCGCGTCCCGTTCTGCTGGGACAGCGGTCACGACGAGCACACGCACGGGGCGAATCCTCCGAGGTCAGGAGGGGGAGGAGCGGGGGTCAGGAGGTCTTCTTCAGCTCGAAGTGCCAGATGCCGGTGAGCTTCTTGCCCTTGGTCTCCACGATGCTGATCTGCGTCTTGTCGCTCGTGGTCTCGCCGGTCTGGCTGGAGAAGAAGGCGCTGCCCGGGATGGACCGGTAGGTCTTCTTGTACGGCTCCTGCTCGGCCTGCTGGCCGTTGATGAACAGCGTCCAGCCGTTCTCCGCGATCTCCGGGTCGACGCCGAAGCGGACCTTGTCGTCCATCGCGACCTTGACGGACTTCTCCGCCTTCTTGTTGAGGCAGCTCTGGATTTCGGACGCCTTGAGGGCATCGCCGTCGTTGTAGCAGGTCGCCTCGGTGCTCACCGTGTTGCCGCCGACCGTTACGGTCGCGAGCGGCGTCGGCTTGTCGCAGGCGGAGAGGACAAGGAGTCCCGCGGACACGGCACCAAGAGCGACGCCGATTCGACGGCCCTTACCGGAGAAGAACGCAACGGTCATGGGCCGAAGGCTATCGGTCGCTCCGGCTCACGCCACGCGGGGGTGCGGCGAGCCGCGCCGGGCGGCGCTCAGCAGACCCCGTACGGACGTGGCGGCGCCCAGGGTGAGGATTCCCGCGGCGACCGACATGCCCAGTACGCCGTTGAGGGGGAGGGCGATGCCGATACCGCCGCCGACCACCCAGGCCATCTGGAGCACGGTCTCGGACCGGGCGAACGCGGATGTCCGTACCTCTTCGGGCACGTCGCGCTGGATCATCGCGTCCAGCGAGAGCTTCGACAGGGCCTGGGTGAAGCCCGCCGTCGCGCTGAGCGCGGCGACCATGACGGTGCTGAAGAAGAGCGCGGCGAGCACGGCGACGCCCAGGGCCAGGGCCAGCACCGAGGCGACGATCACTTCGGGGCCGCGGGCCCGGAGCCAGGAGCCGACCGCCGTACCGAGCGCGTTGCCGACGCCGGCCGCGACACCGACGATGCCGAGCGAGACGGCGGCGCTCTGCCCGGCGAGCGGCTGCTCGCGCAGCAGGAACGCCAGGAAGAAGATCAGGAAGCCGGAGAGCGCGCGGTGCGCGGTGTTGGCCTGGAGCCCGTTCAGCACGGACGGCCCCACGGACCGCAGCCCGGGCCGCTTCTCGCCCCGCTTCTCCCTGCCTCTCGCCCTTCCGTTGACCTTCCCGTTCTGCTTCGCCTCGGGCCGGGGGGCCGTCACGCCGTGCGGCGGCACCAGCTGGGCCTTCCGCTCGCCCTTCGAGGAGTCGACCTTGTGCGGCAGCGTGAAGGCGAGGACGGTCCCCCCGATGAAGATCACGCACGCGCCGTACAGCGGCCAGGCGGCCCCGATGGTGTGCAGCCCCGCCCCGATCGGGGCGGCGACCCCGGTCGCCAGGAGCCCGGCCAGGGTGACCCGGGAGTTCGCCTTCACCAGGGAGAAGCGGGGTGGCAGCAGACGTGGCACGACAGCGCTGCGTACGACTCCGTACGCCTTCGAGCAGACCAGGACGCCCAGCGCGGCCGGATACAGCTCCAGGCCGCCGGTGGCGATCGCGCCCGACATGGTGAGCGCGAGCACCGCACGGGCCAGCATCGCACCGGCCATCGCGGCGCGGCGGCCGTGCGGAAGATGATCCAGGAGCGGGCCGATGACGGGCGCGAGGAGGGTGAAGGGCGCCATGGTGACGGCGAGGTAGAGGGCGACGCGGCCGCGGGCCTCGTCCGTCGGTACGGAGAAGAACACCGTCGAGGCGAGCGCGATCGTGATCATCACATCGCCCGCGCCGTTCACGGCGTGCAGTTCGATCAGTTTGCCGAGCCCGGACTCCCCGGCGCCGTGGGCGTGGGTCGCCTTCCGGATTCCTCTCGCGGTGCCGGTGAACGGGGTGTGGAGGGCATGACCGATCGTCCGGCCCGTCCTGCGGAGCGGGCCGGAATCCTTGTGCGACCTGGCGGAAGTCACTTCGTCATAGTGCCCCAGTCACGGCGGTGGCGAACCGGGATCGGCGCGGGGCACGGTGCACTCCGCCCTGTCGGGTCAGTGGTCCGCCCGGTCCGGGCCCGGCCTGCCCGGACCGGGCCGGCCGGCAATTGTGACCGTTCCGAGGCGGACTTTGCGCAGGACACGGCGCCGGATACGGCCTTGATTGGGACGGGCAGGTGGGCGGGGGGCGGCGGAGAGGGTAGCGTGCGTAGCGCGCCACCGGCGGTTGTTCTCGGCCGCGCGCCTATCGGCGATCCCGCAGAATGGATAGCAGAAGGTGCGCCCGAGGCAGGCACAACGGGTGTGGACGTCGACGCGGCCCTCAGGTCCGCTCCGCCCGCATCCGTCATTGCCGAAATCGATGGATGTGCTGGCGCGCTCGTGAGACTGGCGTAGGAGAGAAGCGAGACCTGTGAGTGCTGCGACGACGCGAAGCCGTACGGCCCGTACCCCTGTTCCCGACCGTCTGTGCGCCGAGGCAGTAGACCTCGCCCGCGCGGCGGCCGAGGAAGCAGCCGCGCCGGGGGTCGTCGGTGAGCATGTGGCCGTGGTCTCCGAGGGGGACCGGGTCGTCACGCACTTCTTCGAGTGCAAGGAGCCGGGCTACCGGGGCTGGCGCTGGGCGGTGACCGTCGCCCGGGCGTCCCGGGCGAAGAACGTCACCCTCGACGAGACGGTGCTGCTGCCCGGCAGCGACGCGCTCCTCGCTCCGGAGTGGGTGCCGTGGAGCGAGCGGCTGCGTCCCGGGGACATGGGGCCCGGCGATCTGCTGCCCACCGAGGCGGACGACATCCGCCTGGAGCCCGGCTACACCGGCGAGGACGAGCCGCCGCCGAACTCCGCGGTCTCCGAGATGTCCCAGGAGATGGCCGACCTCGTCGACGCGGAGGACGCCGAGCTGACGACGCGCCCCGCGACGACGAGCCGGGGCTCGATCGCGGCGGTCGCGGAGGAGCTCGGTATGCGGCGGGCGCGGGTGCTGTCGCGGTACGGGCTGCACACGGCGGCCGACCGGTGGGACGAGGCGTTCGGCGCGAAGACGCCGATGGCTCAGGCGGCTCCGGCGTCCTGTGTCACCTGTGCGTTCCTGGTGCCGTTGGCGGGTTCGCTGAAGCAGGCGTTCGGGGTGTGCGCGAACGAGTTCGGTCCGGCGGACGGGCATGTGGTGTCGCTGTCGTACGGGTGCGGTGGGCATTCGGAGGCGGCGGTGATGCCGAAGCCGCCGAAGCCGGCGCCGCATGCGCTGGACACGATGCAGGTGGACGAGTATCCGTTGCGTCCGGCGCGGGACTCGGGCTCGGTCCCGGCGGAACCGGACGGCCCGACGGAGGACCTCGGTCACTCCTGACGGAGGGGCGGGGCTCCCGGGCCTTCCGGGCGCGCCCGGCCACCAAGCCTGCGGGCCCGCCCGGCGAACCATTCTGTCCTCAATCGCCGGACGGGCCTGATTCTGCCGCTCGGGCTTGATCCTGCCGCCCGGGCACACCCGATTTCGCTGTCCGGGTACACCCGGCTCGTCCAGGCAAACCCCAGGCCGTCCACGTCGCCCCCGCGCGGAGCGCCGTTCGCGACGCCCCGTCCGGCGAGAGGACCCGGTACCTTCAGGCGCACACTGGCGGCACGGGCAGCGCGTAACCGGAAAGAGCGGAGTCAGAGCGTGAGCATGAATGCGACCGAGGGGGCCGACCCGTTCGGGACCGCACGGCTGCGACGCGGCGTGCTCGACTCCTGGGGCGCCGGACCTGCCAGATTCCGCGAGGACGCCAACGCCGAGGAGGACCTCGCGCTCGGCGGCTACCGCGACCGCCTCGTCGTCGAGCTGGCCCAGAACGCCGCCGACGCCGCAGCCCGCGCACAGGTCCCCGGCCGGCTCCGCCTCACCCTGCATCCGGCGACCGCGGACGCCCCCGCCGCACTCGCCGCCGCCAACACCGGCGCCCCCCTCGACGCCACCGGCGTGGAGTCGCTCTCCACCCTGCGCGCCTCCGCCAAGCGCGAGGGCCACGAGGGGGCCGTCGGCAGGTTCGGCGTCGGGTTCGCCGCCGTGCTCGCGGTGAGCGACGAGCCCGCCGTCGTCGGCCGGCACGGCGGCGTCCGCTGGTCCCTCGCCGAGGCCCGCGACCTCGCCGCGAGGGCGGCTGTCGCCAGCCCGGGTCTCGGCGACGAACTCCGCCGCCGCGACGGCCACGTACCCCTGCTGCGGCTCCCGCTGCCCGCCGAGGGCACCGCACCCGACGGGTACGACACCGTCGTCGTCCTCCCGCTGCGCGACGGCGGTGCCGAGGACCTCGTGGTCCGGCTGCTCGACGCGGTCGACGACGCGCTCCTGCTCACCCTGCGCGGCCTCGACGAGATCGTGATCGAAACCCCCGACGCCGTACGGACGTTGCGCCGGTCGCAGCACGGCTCGTACACCCACGTCGAGGACTCCGCGCACGGTACGCACCGCTGGCGCACCGTCACCCGGCACGGCCCCGTCGAGCCCGCACTGCTGGCCGACCGGCCCCGCGAGGAACGGCTGCGCCCGCACTGGTCGGTCACCTGGGCGGTGCCGGTGGACGCGGAGGGCGCCCCGGTACGCCCCCGCACCGTCCCCGTCGTCCACGCTCCGACCCCCACCGACGAACCCCTCGGTATCCCCGCGCTGCTCATCGCGTCGCTGCCGCTCGACACCACCCGCCGTCACTTCGCACCGGGACCGCTCACCGACTTCCTGGTGCAGCGCGCGGCCGATGCGTACGCCGAGCTGCTCGCCGACTGGCAGCCGGTGTCCATCGACACCATCGATCTCGTCCCCGGACCGCTCGGCAAGGGCGAACTGGACGGCGCCCTGCGCGGCGCGATCCTGGAGCGGCTGCCGCGCGTCGCGTTCCTGGAGCCCGCCGCCCCTCGCGACGCCACCACCGAAACGGACCGGTGGGACACCTGGGACGCGCAGGCGGACGGCATCCGTCGGACGGCCACCACCGCGCTGCGCCCCATCGAGGCCGAGGTGCTGGAAGGCGTGGGCGCCGAGACCGTACGGGTGCTCGCCGAAGTTCTGCCGTGCCTGCTGCCCGCCGGGCTGGAGCGTCGCAGCGAACTGCGCACCCTCGGCATCGCCCGCGTCCCGCTGACCGAGGCGATCGACCGTCTCGCCGGTCTGGAACGCGACCCCGGCTGGTGGCGGCGGCTGTACGACAGCCTGTCCGGCATCGACCCGGACCGTCTGACCGGCCTGCCCGTCCCGCTCGCCGGTACACCGGAAGCACAGGACACCGAGACCCCGACCGCCCCCCGCACCGCCATCGGCCCCCGCCAGGTCCTTCTCCCGTTCCCCGACGCGCTCACCGGCCCCGTCCTGGGCCGCCTCGCCCGGCTCGGGCTGAAGGTCGCGCACCCGGACGCCGCCCATCCGCTGCTGGAGAAGCTGGGCGCCCTGCCCGCCACGCCCCGCGCCGTGCTGACGACCCCGCAGGTGCGGGCAGCCGTCGCCGGATCGCTGGACGCGGGCGAGATCTGGGACGAGGACGCGCTGGACGCCGAAGAGCTCGCGGAGACCGTCCTCACCCTTGTGCGGGACGCGGAACTGGCACCGGGTGACGAGCCCTGGCTCGGCGCGCTCGCCCTTCCCGACGAGGAGGGCGAACCCGCGCCTGCCGGTGAACTCGTGCTGCCCGGCAGCCCGTTCGCGGCCGTCATGCGGGAGGGTGAACTGGCGCTCTGCGACCAGGAATTGACCGACCGTTGGGGTGACCAGCCGCTCACCGCCTGTGGTGTGCTCGCCACCTTCACCCTCGTGCGGGCCACTGATGTCGTCCTGGATCCGGACGAACTGGAGCCCCGTGAGGGTGACTTCGCCGAGCCCGACGACGCCGGGCTGCTCGACGCCGTGGACGTGTGGTGCGAGGACATCCTCGACCAGCTGCCCGACACGCCCGTGCCGCCGGTCGCCACCGAACTCGTCGCCGTTCGCGACCTGGACCTCGTCGACGACGACGCCTGGCCGCAGGCGCTCGCCCTGCTCGCCCAGCCGCCGTTGCGCGACGCGCTGACCCAGCCGGTGCGGGTGCTGCTGCCCGACGGCACGACACAGTCGGTCCGCCCCTACACGGCCTGGTGGCTGCGCGACCACCCCGTGCTCGACGGCCGCCGCCCGGCCGGTCTGCGGTCTGCGGGCGGCGACCCGCGACTGGCCGGACTGTACGACTCCGCCGACGCGACCGGCTTCGACGACGCCCAGGTGCTGCGTGCCCTCGGCGTACGGACGTCCGTGACCGCTCTCCTCGACGAGCCGGGCGGCGCCGCCGAACTTCTCGGCCGGCTCGCCGACGAGGACCGTGTGGTCGGCCCCGTACAACTGCACTCCCTGTACACGGCCCTGGCCGATCTCGACCCGGAACAGGTCACGCTGCCCGACGCGTTGCGGGCCGTGGTCGACGGTGAGGTCCGGGTTGTCGACGCGGCGGACGCCGTGATCGCGGACGCCCCGGATCTGCTGCCGCTCGCCGGAAGGCTCCCGCTGCTCCCTGTCGCCCCGACACGCGCAGCCGATCTGGCCGAGCTGTTCCAGGTGCGCAGGCTCGGCGAGAGCGTCGAGGCGGAGGTGACGACGGAGGGCGAGGAGCACCGAGTGCCGGATTCGGTACGGGTCCTGCTCGGCGCCGGAACCCCGGACGCGTACATCGAGCACGACGAACTGCACGCGGGCGGCGTCGAACTGGACTGGCGCCGCGCCCCCGACGGGACCGTGCACGCCGCCACGCTGGAAGGCGTCGCTGCGGGCCTGGCCTG
This sequence comes from Streptomyces sp. NPDC058239, assembly GCF_042882185.1. Lineage (NCBI taxonomy): Bacteria > Bacillati > Actinomycetota > Actinomycetes > Kitasatosporales > Streptomycetaceae > Streptomyces > Streptomyces sp. NPDC058239. Next base: position 511,480 of record NZ_JBHVWS010000001.1, on the reverse strand, counting down.
GGCGGCGGGGCAGTGGCCGCGCCGCTTCGAGGTCGCGGCGCTGCTGGAGGACCCGTCCCGTACGGAGGAACTGGCCCGGGACCGCTGGTTCGACTGACCGGCCGGAGCGGGTCCGAGGCACATCCTTGCCGGGGCATGGGGCGAGTGCACAAGAAATCCCCAACAGGCCCACAACCGTTCACGTGCCCCGATGGTCTCTCCTGTGAAGCCACCAGGCTTCACAGACGATCTTGGGCCTGTGGACGGACGACCTCCGCGGGCCCCCTTCTCCATATTGGGGAATGAACATGCGCATTCGTGCCACCGTGGCCGCCGTAACCGGCGCCCTGGCTCTCTCCGCCCTTGTCATTCCGTCGGCGGCTCAGGCCGACGACGCGCACCGCTCGACCGTCAGCGACGTCGCACGTGCCGCTCAGTCCGCCACCGGTGCCGGCTCCGGCGCCAAGTCCGGCGCGCGCTCCCTCGCGGCCGAGAGCGCCGCCGGCCAGCTCGACCTCACCTTCTCCAAGTTCACGGTGAACGGCGGCAAGCCGATCGCCGTGGGCACCACCGCCACGAAGACCGTGCCGACCACGTTCACCGTGACGCACGCCGCCGATGTGAACATCTTCGCCTCGGACTTCGCGCTCGATGTCGAGCTCTACCGCGGCTCGTTCGAGACTCCGACGAACGAGCTCTTCGGCGATGTCGCCCCCACCTGCAAGGCCGTCTCCTCCACGGTCGCCACCTGCAAGGGGCAGATCGCGATCTGGCCGCAGTACGACCTGATCGGCAACGCCGACGCCACGACGTGGAAGGCGATGGGCTTCGCCGTCGACTACAACGGCCAGGACCCGAAGAACCCCGACGCCACCAAGATCGGCTTCGCGCTGCAGGACGGCCTGGGCACCGCCCGTGTGCAGCGGCTGTCGAAGCTGACGGTGAACGCCGCTCCGGAGCCCGTGAAGAAGGGCGGGACGATCACGGTCACCGGCAAGCTGTCGCGGGCGAACTTCGACGACCTGAAGTACCACGGCTACGCCACGCAGCCGGTGAAGCTCCAGTTCCGCAAGAAGACCAGCTCCACGTACACCACGGTCAAGACGATCAAGTCGAGCAGCACCGGCACCCTGAAGACGACGGTCAAGGCGTCGGTCGACGGTTACTGGCGCTACAGCTTCGCCGGTACGACCACCACCCCGGCCGTCTCGGCCGCGGGTGACTTCGTGGACGTGAAGTAATTTCCGTCGCGCCACATGCACCACCGCGGGCCGTGCCCGGGGACGGCTACCGTCCCCGGGCGCGGCCCGTCGCGTGGGTCGCCGCATCTTTCACCGCGGGACAATGCGCGAGATCCCCACATTGCGTACAACCCTTCACATGCGTAAGAGGTCTGGTCTTTCGAGTCAGCAGACTCACAGACCAAACGAGCCCCGACCGGGTCGAACCACGTACTCGCGGGGCCCCTTTCTCCACTGGGGAAACACATGCGTATTCGTGCCACTGTTGCAGCCGCCTCGGGCGCCCTGGCTCTGTCCGCTCTGGCCGTCCCGGCCGCCCACGCGGGCGACCACTCTGCTGCGAACCTGCACAAGCCGACGTCGGCCGCCGAGGTCTTCGGCACCGCCGCCAAGGGTTCGTCGAAGGCCGCCGCGGCCACCCGCGCAGCCACGGCGGAACCCGTCATCTCCAAGGTCGTCGTCAACGGCGGCAAGGACATCGTCCTGGGCACCACGGCCTCGAAGACGATCTCCGTCTCGGTCACGGCGTCGCACCCGGACGGTGTCGTCGATGCCTACGCCGACCTGTGGCACGGCACGGACCCGTCCTCCGAGAACACCATCGACGGGGCCATCCTGCCGAACGAGGACGCCGCGAAGTGCACCAAGGTCAACGCGACGACCTCGACCTGCAAGCTGACCTTCACGGTCTACCCGCGCTACGACCTGTACAAGAACGCCCTGGCCGGCACCTGGCACGTCACCGCGGGTGCCCTCGCCGGTAACAACACCGACATCGCCTACACCGACTTCTACAGCACCGCCCGTGTGCAGCGGCTGTCGAAGCTGACGGTGAACGCCGCTCCGGAGCCCGTGAAGAAGGGCGGGACGATCACGGTCACCGGCAAGCTGTCGCGGGCGAACTGGGAGGACCACGCGTACCACGGCTACACCGGGCAGCCGGTGAAGCTCCAGTTCCGCAAGAAGACCAGCTCCACTTACACCACGGTCAAGACGATCAAGACGAACAGCACGGGCAACCTGAAGACCACGGTCAAGGCGTCGGTCGACGGCTACTGGCGCTACAGCTTCGCCGGCACGTCCACCACCCCGGCCGTCACGACCGCGGGCGACTTCGTCGACGTGAAGTAGTTCTTCCGTACGCAACAAGCACCACCGCGCACCACTCCGGGCCGTGTCCGGGGACGTCTCCCGTCCTCCGGGCACGGCCCGTTCAGCAGACTGGAGAAGCTCATGCGTATCCGTGCCACGGTGGCCGCTGCCTCCGGTGCCATCGCCCTGACGACGGCCCTGACCGCACCGGCCGCCCAGGCGGGCGAGGCCGTGAAGCCCGCCTCCGCGCTCCCCGTCATCTCCAAGGTCTCCGTCAACGGCGGCAAGGACACCGTCCTGGGCACCACGGCCCCGAAGACGATCACCCTCTCGGTCACCGCGTCGCACGCCTCCGGCATCGTCGACGGCTGGGTGCTCCTGTGGCACGGGACCGACCTGGACGAGGGACTGGACGGCGTGCTGGTGTCCGAAGGGGGTGCGACCTGCAAGAACGCGAACGTCGTCACCACCGCCACCTGCTCGCTCACCCTCACGATCGACCCGAGGACCGATCTGCCGAAGAACAAGCTCGCGGGCTCCTGGCACATCCTCACGGGTGCGACCGCCGAGGACGGCAGCAGCACGTACTACGACTCGTACGCCACCGCCCGTGTGCAGCGGCTGTCGAAGCTGACGGTGAACGCCGCTCCGGAGCCCGTGAAGAAGGGCGGGACGATCACGGTCACCGGCAAGCTGTCGCGGGCGAACTGGGAGGACCACGCGTACCACGGCTACACCGGGCAGCCGGTGAAGCTCCAGTTCCGCAAGAAGACCAGCTCCACTTACACCACGGTCAGGACGATCAGGACGAACAGCACGGGCACCCTGAAGACGACGGTCAAGGCGTCGGTCGACGGTTACTGGCGCTACAGCTTCGCCGGCACGTCCACCACCCCGGCCGTCACGACCGCGGGCGACTTCGTCGACGTGAAGTAGCCCCCGTACGCAGCAGCACAGGAACTACACCGGGAAGCGGCGACCGACCAGCCGCCAGGCGAACTCCAGGCCGGCCGCCGCCACCACCGCGATCCCCACCGCGGTCCACGGCATCGCCGCTCCCACCAGCTTCAGCGCGAAGAAGCCCTGCAGCCACGGCACCACCAGCACGATCAGGAACGCCAGCCCCATCGCCGCCACCAGGCAGATCCGCCACCAGGTGTACGGGCGGGCGATGATCGCCAGGACCCACATCGAGACCAGGAACAGCGTGAGCGTGGCCGCGCTGGTCTCCGCGTCCAGCGCACCCGTACCGGAGTAGTAGTGCCGGGCGACCAGATACGTCACGAAGGTGGCGACGGCAGCGATGACGCCCGACGGGATCGCGTACCGCATGACGCGGCGCACAAAGTGCGGATGGGCCCGTTCCTTGTTGGGGGCGAGGGCCAGGAAGAACGCCGGGACGCCGATCGTCAGCGTCGACAGCAGGGTCAGATGGCGCGGCAGGAACGGGTAGTCGACCTGGAAGCAGACCACCAGAACCGCCAGCAGCACCGAGTAGACGGTCTTGGTCAGGAACAGGGTGGCGACCCGGGTGATGTTGCCGATCACCCGGCGGCCCTCGGCGACGACGGACGGCAGCGTCGCGAAGCTGTTGTTGAGCAGCACGATCTGGGCGACGGCCCGGGTCGCCTCGGAGCCCGAACCCATGGAGACGCCGATGTCGGCGTCCTTCAGCGCCAGCACGTCGTTGACGCCGTCGCCGGTCATCGCGACGGTGTGACCACGGGACTGGAGCGCGCCGACCATGTCCCGCTTCTGCTGCGGGGTGACCCGGCCGAAGACTGCGTTCTCCTCCATGGCCGTGGCCATTTCGTCCGGATCGGTGGGCAGCCGGCGCGCGTCCAGGGTGTTCTCGGCGCCCGGCAGGCCGAGCTTTCCGGCGACCGCGCCGACGGAGACCGCGTTGTCGCCGGAGATGACCTTCGCGGCGACCCGCTGGTCGGCGAAGTAGGCCAGCGTCTCCCCGGCGTCCGGCCGCAGCCGCTGTTCCAGGACGACCAGTGCGCTCGGTACGGCTCCGGCGGCGATCTCCGGCCCTTCGAGCTCGCCCTGCGCGCGGGCCAGCAGCAGCACCCGCAGCCCCTGCTCGTTGAGCTGCTCGATCTCGGTGAGTGCCGGGTCCTGCTCGGGCAGCAGCACATCGGGGGCGCCCAGGAGCCAGGCCGACGCCCGGCCGCCGCCCTCGTCGAACGCGGCGCCGCTGTACTTGCGGGCCGAGGAGAACGGCAGTGACTGCGTGCAACGCCACTCCTCCCCGTCGGGGTAGGCGTCGACGATGGCCTTCAGGCTGGCGTTGGGCCGGGGGTCGGACGCGCCGAGGGCGCCCAGCACGCGCTGTATGTACGTGTCGTCGACACCGCCCAGCGCCCGGACCTCGGTGACGTCCATGCCGCCCTCGGTGAGGGTGCCGGTCTTGTCCAGGCAGACGACGTCGACGCGGGCCAGACCCTCGATGGCGGGGAGTTCCTGCACCAGGCACTGTTTGCGGCCGAGCCGCACGACCCCGATCGCGAAGGCGACCGAGGTGAGCAGCACCAGGCCTTCCGGGATCATCGGGACGATGCCGCCGACGGTCCGGGCGATGGACTCCTTGAAGTTGTTGTTCTTGACGACGAGCTGGCTGATGATCAGGCCGATCGCGGTCGGCACCATCATCCAGGTGACGTACTTGAGGATGGTGGAGATGCCGGTGCGCAGCTCGGACTGGACGAGGGTGAAGCGGGACGCCTCCTCGGCGAGCTGTGCGGCGTAGGCCTCGCGGCCGACCTTGGTGGCGGCGAAGCTGCCGCCGCCCGCGACGACGAAGCTGCCGGACATCACGGGGTCGCCGGGCTGCTTCAGCACCGGGTCGGCCTCGCCGGTGAGCAGCGATTCGTCGATCTCCAGGCTGTCGGCCTCGGCGACCGTGCCGTCCACGACGACCTTGTCGCCGGGGCCGAGCTCGACGAGATCGCCGAGGACGATCTCGGAGGTGGAGATCTCGGCCGAGACCCCGTCGCGCCGCACCGTGGGTTTGGCCTCGCCGATGACCGCGAGGCTGTCGAGGGTCTTCTTGGCCCGCCACTCCTGGACGATGCCGATGCCGGTGTTGGCGATGATCACGAAGCCGAAGAGGCTGTCCTGGATCGGCGCGACGAACAGCATGATCAGCCAGAGCACGCCGATGATCAGGTTGAACCGGGTGAAGACGTTCGCGCGGACGATCTCGCGGACGGAACGGGACGAGCGGACGGGTACGTCGTTGACCTCACCGCGGGCGATCCGCTCGGCCACCTCGGCCGCGGTCAGCCCGCGGGTGCTCACGGCCGGGGCCGGCAGTTTCATCGGGTGGACCGGGTCGAGCTCGGACCCGGCGTCGATCATGGCCGGTCCGGGGCGGCCGGAAGTGCCGGATGCCCCGGGAGTCTGCTCGCCGAAGGAGTGGGGTGCCCGCTGCGTCATGGTTCCGACGGTACGGGTGGATCGTCCGATTCACCCACCGGGGGTCCGAAGATCAGACCGGGGGAGGAGGGGAATGGTCCTGCGGTGGTACGGAGGCCCTGATGCCGGGCGGCATCGGACGGCGCCGGACTGCGGCACCAGAGGCGCCGGCCGGCTTCACGCCGTGGCGCCCGACGGTTTCACGCCGTGGCGCCCGACGTGCCCTCCGTGTCCGGCCCGGCGCTCGGCGTGGAAGCCCCGGAAGCCGCAGCCGCCCGCTTGATCGCCGCGTCGCGCCCCCGTACGTACCAGATACCGATCAGGCCGAGCCCCGCACCGGCCAGGCAGGTCCACACCCACCACAGGTGCCCGTGGTCGTCGAACCAGCCGTAGAACGGCAGCTGGACCAGGAAGAGGACGAACCAGAGGATCGTGCCGCCGGTGATGGTGGCGACGACGGGCCCCTCCAGGGGCTCGGGTGCCTCGTGCTTCGGTGTCCACTTCGCCATGACCTCAGTGTATGGGCCCACCCGCGGCCCCCTCCCGTACCCCGTGAAGACGGCATACATAAAGGTCGTCAGACCAGGTGGCGCAAGGGTCTACGCGCGGAGATAGCGATCTTCGCCTTATGTATTCATACTGAATCTGCTTACGGCTATCTCGAATTATTCGTGTAAAAGTCCAAAGCTGACCACTTTTAACCCCCTCTACGCACCACTGAGGTCATACATGCCCCCCTCGGCCACCGCTTCGGTCGACTCCAAGCAGTTTCCGGCTCCTCAGCCGCACAACGGCCTGGATCGTTTCTTCAAGATCTCCGAGCGGGGGTCGTCGGTTGCCCGCGAGATCCGCGGCGGATTCGCCACGTTCTTCGCAATGGCGTACATCATCGTGCTGAACCCGATCATTCTCGGCAGCGCGAAGGACATGTACGGGCACCAGCTCAACGGTGGGCAGCTGGTCACCGCCACCGTGCTGACCGCCGCGTTCTCCACGCTCCTGATGGGCGTCATCGGCAATGTGCCGATCGCGCTGGCCGCCGGCCTCGGCGTCAACACCGTCGTGGCCCTCCAGCTCGCCCCCAGGATGAGCTGGCCGGACGCGATGGGCATGGTCGTCCTCGCGGGCATCGTGGTCATGCTGCTGGTCGCGACCGGGCTTCGCGAACGCGTGATGCACGCCGTACCGAAGTCGCTCCGCAAGGGCATCGCGATCGGTATCGGTCTCTTCATCCTGCTGATCGGCCTGGTCGACTCGGGCTTCGTCTCCCGTATCCCGGATGCCGCGCACACCACCGTGCCGCTCCAGCTCGGCAGCGACGGTCACCTCAACGGCTGGCCGGTCCTGGTCTTCATCCTCGGCGCGCTGCTCACCCTCGCGCTGATCGTCCGCAAGGTGCCGGGCGCGATCCTGATCTCCATCGTCGCGATGACGGTCGTCGCGATGATCATCGACGCGGTCGCCGATCTGCCGGGCGAGGCATGGGGTCTGACCGTCCCGCAGTGGCCGGGCAACCCGGTCGCCACCCCGGACTTCGGGCTGATCGGCAAGGTCAGTCTGTTCGGCGGCTTCGACAAGGTCGGTGTGCTCACCGGCATCCTGTTCGTCTTCACCGTGCTGCTGTCCTGCTTCTTCGACGCGATGGGCACCATCCTCGGTGTCGGCGACGAGGCGAAGCTGACGGACAAGGACGGCAACTTCCCCGGCATCAACAAGGTGCTGTTCGTCGACGGCATCGCGGTCGCCGCGGGCGGTGCGAGCTCCGCCTCGGCGGGCACCTGCTTCGTGGAGTCCACGGCGGGTGTCGGTGAGGGAGCCCGCACCGGCTTCGCGAGCATCGTGACGGGTCTGCTGTTCACGGTGGCGCTGTTCCTGACGCCGCTGGCGACCATGGTTCCGTCGCAGGCGGCCACCCCGGCGCTGCTGGCGGTCGGCTTCCTGATCATCTCGGGTTCGGTGCGGGACATCGACTGGAGCGACTACACGCTCGCCATCCCGGCCTTCCTGGCCATGCTGATGATGCCGTTCACGTACTCGATCACCAACGGCATCGGCATCGGCTTCATCGCCTTCTCCGTGCTGCGGGTCGTGGCCGGGCGCTGGCGCGAGGTGCCGGCGGCCATGTATGTGGTGTCGGCGGTCTTCGTCTTCTACTACGCGATGCCGGCCCTCGGCCTCACGTGACCTCTTCCGCCCTGATCCCCGGGGTCCCTTCCGAGCCGTAGAACTTCTCCGTCTCGTCGACGGCCGCCTTGAAGCGCTCGTCGAAGTCATCGCGAATGAGCGTCCGGACGACATAGTCCTGGACGCTCATTCCGCGTTTGGCGGCATGCTGCCTGAGCCGGTCGAGCAGCTCACCGTCTATCCGCAGGCTGAGCACAGTCGATCCCATGGCAAGCAGGGTTACGGCCCACGAGGTCGTTTCACGTCACTTTCCGGACCCGACTCACTCGTTTGGGTGATCGATTGGGTGATGCGGCTCTCGCGCGTGTAACACGAATGGTCTTTAGGGTAGGTAATGAGTTACGCTAATAAACATGCCTGACCTGATCCACGACGGCGACAGTGCGGCCGCCGTGAGCTCCCTTCGCTCCGCCGTGATGCTGCTCGGCCGACGCCTGAAGCACCAGCGCGTCGACGAGTCGCTGAGCCCCACCGAGATGTCGGTGCTCGGCACGCTCGCCCGCTGCGGTTCGGCCACGCCCGGTGAGCTGGCCCGCAAGGAGCATGTGCAGCCTCCGTCGATGACACGCATCGTCGCGCTGCTGGAAGCAAAGGGACTGGTCAGACTGGAACCGCACCCCGATGACCGTCGCCAGAAGATGGTCAGCCAGACCGAACAGGCGGAAGCCATGCTCGAAGAGAGCCGCTCCAAGCGGAATGCCTGGCTGACCACCCTCGCCGAGGGCCTGGACGAGGAAGAGTGGGAGACGCTGCGCAAGGCGGCGCCCGTGCTGGAGAAGCTCGCCCACCTGTAGCGGGGCCGGCCGCGCCGGATCACAGCCGGCGCACCGCCCGCACCGCCGCATCCCGTCAGTCAGCGAAATGTATACGCCCGAGGAGGCGAACCCTTTTGAGTACGGGATCCGGAGCAGACTCCGCCCCCGCACCGACTTCCACCCACGAGAGCAAGCCCGGCGGGACCTTCTCGTCGCTGAAGATCCGTAACTACCGCCTGTTCGCCACGGGCGCCGTGATCTCCAACACCGGTACCTGGATGTCCCGCATCACGCAGGACTGGCTCGTCCTGAGCCTCACCGGGTCCGCCGCCGCCGTCGGCATCACCACGGCCCTCCAGTTTCTTCCGATGCTTCTCTTCGGCCTGTACGGCGGTGTCATCGCCGACCGTCTCCCGAAGCGGAAGCTTCTTCTCGTCAGCCAGGCGGCTCTCGGCATGTGCGGGATCGCCCTTGCGGTGCTCACGCTCTCCGGTGTCGTCCAGGTGTGGCACGTCTATCTCATCGCGTTCCTGCTCGGCATGGTGACGGTCGTCGACAACCCGGCCCGCCAGTCGTTCGTCTCCGAGATGGTCGGCCCCGCCCAGCTGCGGAACGCGGTCAGTCTCAACTCGGCGAACTTCCAGTCCGCCCGGCTCATCGGCCCCGCCGTCGCGGGTGTCCTGATCACCACGGTCGGCAGCGGCTGGGCCTTCATGTTCAACGGTCTGTCCTTCGCGGCCCCGCTGGTCGGCCTGATGCTGATGCGTACGAGCGAGCTGCACAAGACCACCGTCGTGCCGCGCGCCAAGGGGCAGCTGCGGGAGGGCCTGCGCTATGTCTCCGGCCGCCCCGAGCTGATCTGGCCGATCGTCCTGGTCGGCTTCGTCGGCACGTTCGGGTTCAACTTCCCGATCTGGCTCACGGCCTTCGCGGACGAGATCTTCCACGGCGGCGCCGGGATGTACTCGTTCTTCAACATCCTCATGGCGGCCGGCTCCCTCGCCGGCGCCCTGCTCGCCGCCCGCCGCCGCTCCTCGCGGCTGCGGATGCTGGTGGCCGCGGGCACGGCGTTCGGTCTGCTGGAGATCATCGCGTCCCTGTCGCCGTCCGTCTGGCTCTTCGCGATCCTGCTGGTCCCGATCGGCATGATCGGTCTGACGACCAACATCAGCGCGAACACGAGCGTCCAGATGGCCGCCGACCCGGCGATGCGCGGCCGCGTCATGAGCCTGTACATGATGGTCTTCGCCGGCGGTACGCCGGTGGGCGCCCCGATCGTCGGCTGGGTCAGCGACGCCTACGGGGTCCGTACGGCCATGGCGGTCGGCGGTGCGTTCTCGCTGGTGGCCGCAGTGGGCGTCGGTTTCATGCTGGCCCGCGTGGGCGGCCTCCGCCTCAAGGTCGACCTCCGGCCGGGCCGCCCGCATGTGCGGTTCGTCCCGCGTGAAGAGCTGGCTACGGCGGCCTGAGGGCCGTGTCCGCAGGGGCATGGAAGGCGGAGCGGCCCCGACCGGGGAATCCGGTCGGGGCCGCGGCATGTACGGGATGGGTCAGTCGCGGGGGAACTCGCGGGTGTGCAGAACGAGGCCCACCGGGGTGTCGGTGAGGTCGATATCCGTGCCGAACAGCACGGTCAGCTTGGATCCGTACACACCGTTCGCGGCGCTCCGGAAGACGTGACACTCGCCGCTGTACGGGTCGGCGATCAGATAGACAGGAACGCCTGCCGCGGCGTACGCGTCCTTCTTCGGCCCGTAGTCGTTCGCCGCGGTGCCCTTCGAGATCACCTCGGCCACGAACTCCACACCCTCGAACAGCCAGTTTCCCTTGCTGTCCTTCGGGGCGTCCTCCCTCAGTGCCAGCACATCTGCCGCGAATCCATTGAGATGCCCGGGAAAGTCGACGCGCACATCGGACTTCAGACGTCGGCGCGAATACGTGCCACGAAGCTGCTCGAAGATGTCGGCGATGATGTCCCAGTGGGTGTCCCGCTGCGGCGACATGAAGATGTTTCCCCCGACGATCTCGGTCTTGATTCCCTCGGGGACGGGCATCTTCTCGAGCCACTCGAACATGGAGTCCAGAGTCCGCTCGTCGCTCTCTTCGGCCATCTCGATCCTGTCGGTCTCTACGACGGTCACCGTGGCGCTCCTCCCCGCTGCCGCACGCGCGGGCAGCCGCCCGGTACAACGATACGCACGGAGCCCGGGACACGCCGTTACGGTGCGACACTCTGCCCATGAGCCGCCTCAGACTCTTTGTCGCCGTTCTGCCACCCGACCACGCGGTCCAGGAACTGCGCCGTGCCGTCGACCCGCTGCGCGCGCTGCCCGGTGCCGGGAAGCTGCGCTGGACCGGTACGCCCAGTTGGCACTTCACGCTCGCGTTCCTCGGGTCCGTGGACGAGGAGGTGCTGCCCGAGCTGTGTGCGCGCCTCGAACGGGCGGCCCGTCGTACCGAGCTCTTCCCGCTGCGCATCCATGGTGCCGGCCGGTTCAGCGGGCGGGCGCTGTGGGCGGGGGCCGCGGGTGGGATCGACACGTTGCGGCTTCTGGCCGAACGCGCGGATGCCGCTGCCCGCCGCACCGGCATCCCGATGGAGGAGCACCGCCGCTACGCCGCGCACCTCACTCTCGCCCGCAGCCGCACCGACGCCGACCTGCGCCCCTTCGTCGAGGCTCTCGGGGGCTTCGAGGGCACCCCGTGGGAGGTGGGTGAGGTCGCCCTCGTACGCAGCAACCTGCCGGTTGCCGGGGTACTGGGCGAGCAGCCGCGGTACGAGGCGATCGCATCCTGGTCGCTGGGCCACTGAGACGGGCGGTTAGGCTCGGAGGGTGGATCCGAAGACCAGAAACCGCATCATGGCCGCCGTGCTCGTGCTGATGTTCGTCGTCGTCGCCGTGGCAGCCGCCGTCGGAGGGTGACCATCGGCGGCCGTGTCGCGGGCGGCCGGTCCGGCGACGGAGACGCGCGACGATCGCCGCCCAGGTGAAAGAAGCCCATGACCGCGGGGCGGTACGACCGAACCATGGGTGCGGGCCCGGGCCTGTCGCGTCCGACGCGCACCCCTCCGTCTCAGGCGTCGAGGGCCAGTGCCGTCTCCTTGGCGAACGCCTCCGGGTTGTCCAGCATGATGTTGTGCCCGCAGTCCGGGACCGCCACGACCCGCACCCCGTTCTCGATCAGCGTGTCCTCGCCGGGTAGCGGTCCGTTGTCCCGCGGGCGCAGGTACGTACGCGGAATCTCCAGGTCCAGCAGTAGCTCGCGCATCGTCGGTGTCGTCCCGCGGGCGAGATGCACCCCGGTGCGGTGCAGTGCCTCGGGACCCGCGAGGCGCATGGTCGCCCACCAGTGGGGCCCCACCCGGTCGCGTACTTCCTCCAGGCCGTCGGCCAGGAACTCCTCCTCCGTGTACCGGGCGAGGCCGCTGCTGGCCGGCCGAGTCGGGTCCGGGGCGGTCGGGTCCAGATTGGCGTCGACCAGCACCAGCCGGGCCACCAGCTGAGGGTGGCGTGCCGCGAGCACGATGGCCACCGCGCCGCCCATGCTGTGCGCGACCACGTCCGTGTCGTACGCGCCGGCCGCCTTCAGTGCCGCCGCCACCGCGTCGGCGTGCTCTTCCAGGGTGTAGCCGAAGTTTGTGGGGCGGTCACTGATTCCGAAGCCGAGCAGGTCCATGAGCAGCGACCGGCTGTCGGCCAGCAGGGGATGCACGGCGCTCGCGGTGAAGTACGGGCCGGACGAGGCCCCGAGTCCGTGCAGATAGACGCGGGTGCGGGACGTGCCGGGGCGGCCGGGGAGCTCCACCCACCGGATGCACGCACCGTCGGCCGTCACCTGAGCGTTCTGCATGTTTCCTCCTCCTTGACCCACAGCCAGTAACCTCGGTGAGACTATACATCGGCACCGATGTATAACGCCATGGGGGAGGATGCTTGCATGCTGGAACTGGCCATCCTGGGATTTCTGTACGAACAACCGCTGCACGGCTACGAGCTGAAGCGTCGGGTCGCCCACCTCACCGGACATGTCCGCCCCATCGCGGACGGCACGCTGTACCCGGCGATCAAGCGCCTGGAGCGAGCCGGATGGCTGGAGCGCCGGACGGAGCCGGGCAGCAGGGCTGCCCCCCGCCACACGCTGACCCTGACCGAGCAGGGGCGCGAGGAGCTGCGGCGCCGGCTGCGGGAAGCCGACGAGACGGACATCAGTGACGAGAACCGCTGGTTCACCGTCCTCGCCTTCCTGCGCCATCTGGTGTCCCCGGCCCAGCAGGCGGAGGTGCTGCGGCGCCGGCTCGCGTTCCTGGAGGAGCCGAGCAGTTTCTTCTACGAGGGCGAGCAGCCGCTCGGCGCCGAGACGTTCGAGGACCCGTTCCGGCAGGGTCTGCTGAGGATCGCCCGTGCGACCAGCCAGGCGGAGCTGAGCTGGCTCGGGGAGACGCTCAAGGAACTCGAAGCGCCGCTCTGACGCGGACACGCAACGGGCCGCCGTCGCCTCGCCCCGAACGGGGACGGGGCAGCGGCGGCCCATACGTATCGGACGGACAGTCCGTCAGACCGTTCTCACCAGGCGAACGCCTCCGGCGACGGCCCCGGACCCGGGAAGATCTCGTCCAGCGACGCCAGCACCTCCGCGGAGAGTTCCAGCTCCAGCGCCCGCAGCGCCGAGTCCAGCTGCTCCTGGTTGCGCGGTCCGACGATCGGCCCCGTCACCCCCGGCTGCGCGAGCAGCCACGCGAGGCCGACCTCGCCCGGCTCCAGGCCGTGCTTGTCGAGCAGGTCCTCGTACGCCTGGATCTTCTCGCGCTGCGCCGAGTTCTTCAGCGCGTCCGCGCTGCGGCCGGAGGCCGAACGCCCTGCCGTGCCCTCGCGCTCCTTCTTCAGCACACCGCCCAGCAGACCGCCGTGCAGCGGGGACCACGGGATGACGCCGAGGCCGTACTCCTGCGCGGCCGGGATGACCTCCATCTCGGCGCGGCGTTCCATCAGGTTGTAGATGCACTGCTCGCTGACCAGGCCCAACGAACCGCGCCGGGCGGCCAGTTCATTGGCCTGGGCAATCTTGTATCCGGCGAAGTTCGAGGAACCCGCGTAGAGGATCTTGCCCTGCTGGATCAGGACGTCGATCGCCTGCCAGATCTCCTCGAAGGGGGTGTTCCGGTCGACGTGGTGGAACTGGTAGAGGTCGATGTAGTCCGTCTGGAGCCGCTTCAGCGACGCGTCGACCGAGCGCCGGATGTTCACGGCGGAGAGCTTGTCGTGGTTGGGCCAGGCCTCGCCGTCGGCGGCCATGTTCCCGTACATCTTGGTGGCCAGGACCACCTTGTCGCGGCGTTCGCCGCCCTTGGCGAACCAGGTGCCGATGATCTCCTCGGTGCGGCCCTTGTTCTCGCCCCAGCCGTAGACATTCGCGGTGTCGAAGAAGTTCAGGCCCGTGTCCAGCGCCGCGTCCATGATGGCGTGGCTGTCCACCTCATTGGTCTGCGGGCCGAAGTTCATGGTGCCGAGGACGAGGCGGCTGACCTTGAGTCCGGTGCGTCCGAGCTGCGTGTACTTCATGGGCACCAAGCCAACGCCTTCGAGTCCGCTCGAAGCAAGGGCGACCCCGCACGCGCCCTGCCCCCGGCGGAGTGCCGGGGGCAGGGCGTCATGCGAATGTCTTACGCGGATGCTTCGGCTGCCTCGGTCACTTCAGGTAGACGATGCCGTCGGTGGTGACCGTCGGCCGGCCCGACGTGGCCACGACGACGATCTTGACGGTGTGCTTGGCGCTGCTCGACCAGCTCTTCGTCCACAGCGCGTCGCGGTACTTGGTGGTGCTGGACTTCAGGTCCACCGTGGACACCTTCACGCCGTCCACATAGACGTACACCTGGCCGGAGGTGGCAGCCCTGGAGGCCACCAGGGCGACCGAGCGGCCGGTGAACGTCCAGCTCAGGCTCGCGCTCTTCGACGAGCTGGAGTACGACTTGCCGCCGAGGTAGCTGGACGAGGACTTCGTCGTCCAGGTGCCCGTCTTCGTCGCCGAGCTCTCCTGGACGATGACCGGCGTGCCGGAGACCGATGCGGCGGCGCTGTTGCCCGCCCGGTCGTACGCGGTCATGCCCCAGCTGGTCGCCACACCCGACTTCGCGGTGTGCGAGGCGCTGGTGGTCGTCGGGCCGTAGGTCTTGGCGAGGGGGGCGGTGAGCCTGACCTCCTTGAGCGAAGCGGCGTCGGTGGCCTTCCACTTCAGGGTGACCGGGACGGCCGTGGTGTTCACCGTGCCGGTGCGCAGGGCCAGGTTCGGCTTGGTGGTGAAGGCGGGCGCCGTCTGGTCGGCGACCACGGTGACCGCAGCGGACGTGGTGACCTTGCCCGACTGGTGGGTGGCGCGGACCTGGACCTGGTGGCTGCCGACGGTCGGCGTGGCCTTGGCGGAGGTGGCGGTGCCCGCGGTGGTGGCGACGGACTTGCCGTCGACCAGCAGCTCGTACTTGGAGATGAACGCGCTCGGGGTGGTCGCCGACCAGCCCACGGTGACCGTGGACTTGGCGTAGTACGTCGTGCCCGAGAGCCCGCCGCCGGTCACCGACTTGATGGCCAGTCCGGTGACGGGACCCGCGGCGAGGCTGCGGATCGCGGGCAGCTGCCCGTACAGCTTGGTGCCGGGGCACTCGGTCGCGAAGCCGTCGCGGTGGCCGGAGATCTGCTTGAAGGAGTACTGCGTACCGGCGGTGAACTTGGTGCCTGCGAGGTTGCTGCCGGTGGCGCCCGCGGTGAGCATGGTGCTGCCCGCCGGGTCGCCCTTGTACTGGCCGAGCTTCCACGCGGCGATCCGGGCCACCGAGGTGGTCACCGCGCTGGGGGCGGCCGAGTCCGTGTACGTACCGATGACCGAGATGCCGGTCGACTCCCGGTTGAAGCCGTAGGTGTGCGCGCCGAGGACCGGCCGGTCCACCCCGCCCTTACGGCCCTCGAAGATGGTCCCGCACTTGTCGACCAGGAAGTTGTAGCCGATGTCCTTCCAGCCGTTGCTCTTGACGTGGTACGCGTACACGCTGCGCACGATCGCCGCGGAGTCGGCGCAGGAGTAGTCGTTGGTCCCCGCGGTGTGGTGGACGAAGACCGCCTTGACGGTGTCCAGGTACTCCGGAGCCTCCGGGCTGATCGACTCGTCGGCGCCCCAGCCCGCACGCGAGGTGATGGGCGGCTTGGGCACGGTCGACGGCGGCGCGGGCGGCAGAGTCGCGGCCGGGGACGAACTCGCGGACGCAGAGGGGCTCTGGCTGACCGGGGGAGTGGGCTCCACCGTGGCCGAGTCGGTCGGGCTCGGTGACGCCGGGTCGGACGGTATGACCTCGGCGGGCGGTTCCGTGCTGTTGCTCGGCGCGGGCGGCTCGGATGTGGCCGAGGCCGACGGATCGGCCGAGGGGTCGGTCGCGGGGATGTCGGCGGCGAAAGCGGCCGGGTCCGCGTTCAGGGTGCCGCTGCGGCCCGGGTCCACGGTGTCCAGCCGCAGCCCCGCGGGCAGCTTCGCGGAGACCTTGCCGCCCGCGTTCATCCGTACCTCGACACCGTTGGACGGGCCAACCCAGCGCGGCTCGGTGCTCCCTCGTACGCCGGACCGGCCCGTCTCCGTACGCCCGTCGACATCGGTTTCGAGCGGCAGCCAGGACGTCCAGTTCCCGTTGGCGGCGGACCGGGTCCGTACCTCCACGGCTCCGGTGACCTTGGCCGCCGGGTCGGTCCAGGTGATGCCCAGCATGCTGAACGGTGCGGTGTCCCGCTTGCCGAGGGCGGCGGACCTGCCGTCACCGGCGACCTTCAGCGCGGTCGCGTGCACATCGGCCTTGGTCGGGCCGGACTTGGCGTCGGCGTCCACCGAGGAGTTGCCCGTCACCCCCTCGAAGACCAGGACACCCGCCACGGCGGACGTGGCCAGGGCAGCCGTGATCCAGATTCTTCGCTTCGATCTCAAGTCGTACCCCACGGATGGTTTCGGACATCGGTTTCGTCAGGCGCTGCGTCCGGCGACAGCACTGGCTCATGACGAGACCAGTGGGGGGTACGAGTGCTACCGCGCATGCAGCGGAGGCATAGCTTGCCATGCCGCTCCGACAAACGGACCCCTGCCCCGCCCCCGCCGCCGTCGGGAGCCGCGAATTCCGCTTCCGTTCACGGCCGGGCAAACCGGTCCAGCGCCGCCAGCACCGCCCGGCTCGTCGCCGGACCGCCCAGATGCCCCGCACCGTCGATCACGGTCAGCTCCGCGTCCGGCCATGCCTTCGCCAGCTCCCACGCGGTGATCAGTGGCCCGCCCAGGTCGAACCGTCCGTGCACCAGCACGCCCGGAATCCCCGTCAGCCGCCTCGCGTCCCGGATCAGCTGCCCCTCCTCCAGCCAGGCGCCGTGGGAGAAGTAGTGCGAGCAGATCCGCACCAGCGCCTGCCGCGCCCGGCCGGGGCGCCCGCTGTACGGCGGTGGTCCGGTGTACGTCTCCTGGGAGAGCACCGCGTCCTCCCAGGCGCACCAGTCGGCCGTCGCCTTCTCACGCACCCCGGCGTCGGGGCTCTCCATCCGCCGGGCGTACGCGGCGAGGACGTCCAAGGTCGCATCCCCCTCGGCCTCCGGCACTCCGGCCCGGAACAGGTCCCAGGCCTCGGGGAAGATCCGGCCCGCGCCCCGGTACAGCCAGTCGATCTCCGAGCGCCGGGTCGTCGTGACGGCCGGGATCACGATCTCGGAGACCCGCTCCGGGTACTGCTCGGCGTACGCGAGGATCAGCGTCGAGCCCCAGGACCCGCCGTACAGCAGCCAGGTGCCGATCCCGAGGTGGCTGCGCAGCCGCTCCATGTCGGCGATGAGCCGGTCGGTCGTGTTGTACCGCATGTCGGCGGCCGGGTCGCTCGCGTGCGGGGTGGAGCGGCCGCAGCCCCGCTGGTCGAAGAGGACGACGCGGTAGCGGTCCGGGTCGAAGTACTGCCGGGGCCGCTCGGTGCACCCCGACCCCGGACCGCCGTGCACGACGAGTGCGGGTTTGCCGTCCGGGTTGCCGCACACCTCCCAGTACACGAGGTTGCCTTCCCCGACATCGAGCATGCCGTGCTCGTACGGTTCGATGGGCGGGTACTTCTCGTCGGGCTTGCGGTCCATGGCGCGGTGGCTCCTCGGCTCGGCGGGCAAAGGGGTCAGCCTAGGGCGGGCGTAGCCTGATTTCCGTGAATTCCGCACCCCGGGTACTGGCCGTACTCGACGACCTGCTGACCGCCGCCGCCCACGACGACCGCGGTGCTCTGTGGCAGCTGGCCGAGCAGGGCCGGGAGCTGGATGCCAATCTGGTACGCCTTCCGCCGGGCGCGGAGGTCGGTGAGCATCAGGAGGACGTCCTGGACGTCCTTCTCGTCGTCATCGCGGGCAGCGGCCGGGTCGTCGTCGCCGGGGGCGACGCGCTGAACCTGACGCCGACCAGTGTCGTCTGGCTGCCCCGCACTTCCCGCCGCGCCCTTGCCGCGGGGCCGGACGGTCTGGCCTATGTGACCGTCCACCGCCGCCGTCCCGGCCTGACCGTCAAGCCCTCGGTCGCGCCTTTGGCTGCGCCTTCGTCGGCGTACGAAGGTGGCGAGGCGCCCTGCATGCTGGACCGGGTCTGCCCCGAGTGCGGCCGGCTCTCGCAGGACCCGGAGCCGGTGTTCTGCAGCCGGTGCGGGGAGCGGTTCGCCGGTCACTGACCGCGCGGCGGTACTACTCGTCGCCGGCGGACGCGGACTTCCCTCGCTTCACTCCGGTCACCCACCCGTTCGCCGCGGCGTGGATGCCGAGCTGGAACCGGGTGCTCGCCCCGGCCCGTTCCATCAGGGCGTGCAGACGGCGCTGGAGCGTGCGGTAACTGAGGTCGGCCTGGCGGGCTATGGCCTCGTCCGGCAGCCCGGCGGTCAGCAGGCTGACGAGGAGCTGGTCCTGTTCGGACAGGGCCTGGGGGTCGTTTCCCGCCACGTCCTGCGTGCGGAGCGGCTGGGCGACCGCCCACAGGGCCTCGAACAGCGCGGACAGTGCGTCGAGGACCGCCGAGCGGTGCAGAACGACGAAGGACGGGCTCGGGTCCGGGCCCGAACCGGCCCTCAGTGGCAGTACGGCCAGCCGGTCGTCGACGAGCGCCATCTTGGTGGGCAGACCGGCCAGCACTCGGGCCTCCTCGCCCGCCTCCGCCCACATGCGCACCAGCTGCTGACGGCCGGGGATGTCGATGCCGGCGGCGTCGTACAGAGCCCGGACGGTGAGACCGCGGTTGAGCAGATCGAGTTCGGGCACGAACGCACCATGCCCCGGTTCGGCCTGGCGGCGGTGCACGTCGACAAGGAGAAGGCGAACAGCTTCTGGCGCACAGTCAGGCCGACGGCAGGCAAGACCAGGAGCGGCTCGGATGCCGCAGTGGTTCCCGGCACCGCCGGAGTGACCAAGCTCTGGTACGACGGCCGGGCCAAGGTCACCCTGGACCAGAGCGTGCCCCAGATCGGCGCCCCCGAGGCGTGGGCGAGGGGCTTCGACGGCAAGGGCGTGAAGGTCGCGGTGCTGGACACCGGCGCCGACCTGAACAACGCCGACATCAAGTCCCGTATCACCGTGAGCAAGAGCTTCGTCCCCGGCGAGGCGGTCCAGGACGGCCACGGTCACGGTACGCATGTCGCCTCCACGATCGCGGGCAGCGGCGCCAACTCCGGCGGCAAGTACAAGGGTGTCGCCCCCGGCGCCGACCTCCTCGTCGGCAAGGTGCTCGCCAACGCGGGCAGCGGGGCTATTCAGGCATCCTCGAAGGCATGGACTGGGCGGTCGCCCAGGGCGCCGACATCGTCAGCATGAGCCTCGGATCCCCAGACACCACCCCGCAAGGGGACGCGCTCACCGACGCCGTGGATTCGCTCAGCGCCTCCTCCGGCACCCTCTTCGTCATCGCCGCAGGCAACAGCGGACCCGGACAGACGACGCTCGGCACCCCGGGCACCGCCGACGCCGCGCTCACCGTCGGCGCCGTCGACAAGTCCGACGCCCTGGCCAACTTCTCCTCCCGCGGCCCGCGCCTCGGCGACATGAAGATCAAGCCGGAGATCACCGCCCCCGGCGTGAACATCGTCGCCGCCCGCGCCGCGGGTACGGCCATGGGCACCCCGGTCGACGCCGACTACACGGCGGCCAGCGGCACATCCATGGCGACCCCGCACGTCGCCGGGGCCGCGGCCATCCTGGCCCAGCGCCACCCCGACTGGTCCGGTGAGCGCATCAAGGAGACGCTCACCGCCCACTCCAAGAAGTCGGACAACTACACCCCCTACCAGCAGGGTTACGGACGCGTCGACATCCCCGCGGCCCTGGACCCCGCGCTGGACCTGTCGGGCACGGCAGACTTCGGTCTGGTCGAGTGGCAGAAGGGCACGTACGAGAAGGAGACCCGCACCGTCGCCTTCCACAACTCCGCCTCGTCCGCGGTCACGCTGGACCTCGCCGCCTCGGTCAAGGACAGCAGCGGGACCGCGCTGCCCGACGGCGCGCTGACCCTGTCGGGCCCGGACATGACCGGCGGCAAGGTCACCGTCCCGGCCGGCGGCAGCAGCGAGGTGACCGTCACCCTCGACCCGAACGGGCTGAAGACCGGCCAGTTCACCGGCTACATCACCGCGACCGGCACCGACGGCGAATCGGTGCACACCCCAATCGGCTTCGTGATGGACGTCGAGCAGCACGAGATCACGGTCAAGGTCGCCGACCGGTTCGGCAAGACCCCGGGACGGGGCGGCCTCATCCTCCACGGCATGAACAACACCACCTTCCGGAGCGCCACCCTGATCGGCCAGGGCTCCACGACCTTCAAGGTGCCGGTCGGCTCCTACTCCGTCGAGGGCCTCACCTATACGGCGGTCCCCGACGACCCGACCCGCACCTACGCGATCGACGGCTTCTCCCTTCCAGACATCGACCTCGCGGACCAGGACGTGACCCGCAGTGTCGACGGCACCAGGGCGACCGACTTCACCGTGAAGGTCACCGGTGAGAAGCGCCCGTTGGAGAACGCCTCGTGGATGACGCTCGTCAACCGCAGCGACGGAGCGGGCGGCCACAACTCCACCATCGGCGAAGCCGGTCTCATCAACGGTTCCGACTCGAAGATCGGCGCCGTGCCCACCGAGCAGCCCACCACCGGTGATCTGCATCTGTTCAACGCCCTCAGCCAGCGCGAGCCGCTGACTCGGCTCACCGTCACCAGCCCCGAGCGCCTCTCCGTCCCCGTGGTGACACCCGGGTTCGCCCAGCGCTTCGAGGGCACGAAGAAGCTGCGGCTGGCGGACGCGGGCGCCGGAACCGCCGAGGACATCGCCGGCGCCGACCTCAAGGGCCGGGCCGCGCTCATCTCCGTGGCCGACCCGCGCAAGATGGACGACGAGGTGCGCCGTGCCGCGGCCGCCGGGGCCACCGCCGTGATCGCGGTGCCCGCCAAGCAGGGCCCGCTGTTCAACGGATCGCTCGCCGCCGACCAGACCGTGCCGGTCGCCATCGCGAGCCACGACAACGGCGAGAAGCTGCGCACCCTGCTCGGCAAGGGGAACGGCAAGGTCTCCATCGCCTTCAAGGGTGTTCTCGAATCCGGCTACGTCTACTCCATGCCGTTCGGCACGAGCGGCATCCCCGCCGACCTGACCCGGACCGTGGACGTGGCCGACTTCGTCAAGGTCCGCAGTGCGTACCACGCCGACGGCATCCGTCACCAGGGCGCCGACACCCTGCACAGCTGGGTCCCGGGCCAGGTGACCTCGTTCCGCGCCGGTCAGCCCCTCAATCTGGGCACCACCAGGGACGACTACCAGCTGGCCGGCTCCGACCTGGCGTACCAGCGGATGGTGTACCCCAGCACCCAGTACAACTCGTACATGACGGGCCCCCGTACGACGTACACGACGGCCGGAAAGACCTACCGGGAGAACTGGCTCGCCGCCCCGATGCACCCGCCGATGACCGACCCGTCGATCTGCGCCTTCTGCCGCAGCGATGTCTGGACCCGGACCACCGGCACCATCGCAGGCGACAGCGACCCGAACCACTCGATGGTGACCGGGCCCACCAACACCTGGACGTTCTACCGCAATGGTGAGCAGATCACCGACGCGTCCAAGCTGATGGTCCCGGAGAAGGCCCAGTACCGGTTCGTCCAGGAGGTCGTCCGGGCCAAGGACTACCCGGGTGTCACGCTGGGCGGCAAGGTCCGCACGGAGTGGAACTTCGCTTCGGCGGCGCCGACCACGATGGCCGTCAAGGACTGCGACAAGTTCTTGCCCAAGCCCACCCTCTGCGAGTCCATGCCGGCCGTCATGCTCGGCTACGACGTCCCCCTGGACATCCTCAACCAGGCACCGGCGGGCCGCCCGTACACCTTCACCGTGAACGCGGGCCGGCCCAAGGGCTGGTCCGGTTCCACCGTGATGGCGGGCGCCAAGGTCTCCGTCTCGTACGACGACGGCGCCACCTGGGAGAACGCCAAGATCAAGCGCAAGGACGACAACTCCTTCCAGGCGTCGGTACACCACCCGAAGCTGTCAAACACCAACGGGTACGTGACCCTGCGGACCGAGGTGCGGGACGCCGCGGGCAACCGCACCGTGCAGACCATCCACCGGGCCTACGCCCTGAAGTAGCGCGCGCGAGTTCCGCTGAACCGGGGCCGCCGCTTCCCGCACATCGCGGGAGACGGCGGCTCCGCTCTTATACGGGTTGTGACATTAGCTCGCATACAGAGTTAAAATGGACGGATGGCGGCGGGTGATCTACCCGATGAGCTCGCCGGACTCCTGCCCCGCATCCAGAGGCTCGCCCGGCGAAGGCTGTGGAGCGGCCTGCCGGCGCCCCGGCTGCGCGGGGCGCACGCCGAACTGCTGCGGCTGGTGGCCGCCGAGCCCGGCATCCGCGTCTCGACGGCCGCACACAGCCTCTGTCTCGCGCCCAACTCCGTCAGCACCCTGGTCAACCACCTCGTCGCGGAGGGGCTGCTGCGACGGGAGAAGGACCCCGGGGACGGGCGGGCCGCGCTGCTGTTCCCGACCCCCGCAGGGCTCGGGAAGCTGCGCGACTGGCACTCACGTCGCGAGGCGCTCTTCCGCGAACACCTGGCCGGACTCGGCGAGGCCGACCGGGCGGCACTCGCCGCCGCACTCCCGGCCCTGCACAGACTCGCTGCCTCGCTGCGAGGCGAAGGGGATGAGACCGCGTGACCACGGAAACCGCTCCCGCCCTCAACTGCACCGGTCTGAGCTACAGCTTCGGCGACGCGAAGGCCGTCGACGGCCTGGACCTGCTGGTCGGCCAGGGGGAGGTGTTCGGCCTCCTGGGGCCCAACGGCGCGGGCAAGACCACCACGATGCGCGCGATCACCACGCTCCTGCCCGTACCGCCCGGCGTCATCGAGGTGTTCGGCCACGACGCTGCCCGGCACAAGATGGCGGTACGGCGCCTGCTCGGCTACGTACCGCAGCAGCTGTCGGCCGACGCGAGCCTCACCGGCCGGGAGAACGTCCAGCTCTTCGGCCGCGTCTTCGACGTGCCCCGCCGCGAGCGCGCCGCGCGGGTCTCCCAGGCGCTGGACGCGGTCGGTCTCGGCGATGTCGCGCACCAGCTGGCCGCCACGTACTCCGGCGGCATGGTCCGCCGCCTCGAACTCGCACAGGCCCTGGTCAGCGCGCCCCGGCTGATGATCCTGGACGAGCCGACCATCGGCCTGGACCCGATCGCACGCGACAGCGTCTGGGACCGCATCACCGAGATACGGACCGGCACCGGCATGACCGTACTGGTCACCACCCACTCCATGGACGAGGCCGACCAGCGCTGCGACCGGCTCGCGCTGATGCACCTCGGCCGACTCCGCGCGCTCGGCACCCCCGCCCAGCTCAAGAGCGAACTCGTCGCCCACCGCCGGGAATCGGGGGAGCGGGGCCTTCCGCCACCGTCCCTGGAGGACGTCTTCCGCTACCACTCCGGAAGCGGACTGAACGACCCCGGTTCCGCCGCGGAGAACGAGGAGAGAGGAGCGTTCCGAGATGTCCGCCGTACCCGTCGCACCGCATCCCGCCTCGGCTGAGTCCGGCCCGCCGGATCAGCGCTTCGCGCTGCTGCTGACCCCGCCACCGCCCCGCACCGGCTGGCGCGTCGTCCCCGCGCGCGTCATCGCGATGTGCGTCGTCGAAATGCAGAAGCTGCGCCACGACCGCACCGAGATCTACACCCGCGCCGTGCAGCCCGCGCTCTGGCTGCTGATCTTCGGCGTGACGTTCTCCCGTATCCACGCCATCCCGACCGGCGGCGTCCCCTATCTCGACTTCCTGGCGCCCGGCATCATCGCCCAGTCCGCCATGTTCATCGCGATCTTCTACGGCATCATGATCATCTGGGAGCGGGACTCGGGCGTCCTCACCAAACTCATGGTCACGCCGACGCCCCGGACCGCCCTGGTGACCGGCAAGGCATTCGCCGCCGGGGTGAAGGCCGTGATCCAGGCGGCGGTCGTCATCGTGATCGCCGCGCTGATCGGTGTCGGTATGACTTGGAATCCGTTGCGGCTGCTCGGGGTGGTCGTGGTGGTCGTGCTCGCCTCGGCGTTCTTCTCCTGCCTGTCGATGTCGATCGCCGGGATCGTGCTGACCCGCGACCGCCTGATGGGTATCGGCCAGGCCATCACCATGCCGCTGTTCTTCGCCTCCAACGCGCTCTACCCGGTCGCCCTGATGCCCGGCTGGCTCCAGGCCGTCAGCAGGGTGAACCCGCTGAGCTACGAGGTCGACGCCCTGCGCGGGCTGCTCATCGGCACCCACGCGCATCTCGGCCTCGACCTGGCCGTACTCGCCTTCGCGGCGCTGGTCGGCATCGTCGCCGCCGGTTCGCTGCTGGGCCGCCTGGCCCGCTGAGCACCGTAGGGCTGTCCGGGTTCACCGGCCGTTCGTGCGATCAGCTCGCCTCGTCCGTCCCGGTGATCAGCTCGCCTCGTCGAGCAGACGCTGGAATGCGTCCTGCACACGCAGCGCCTTCTGGAGATCCTTCACCGTGGCATCCGGGATGGCGCGGAAGTACGAGCAGGCTGTGGCCTGGTGGGCGACGATGAGGTCCTTGATATGGGGATCGCCGATGCCCGGGTAGTCCACCGTGTGCTCCAGGACGACATCGAAGACGTCGGGGATCTTGGCGGCGAAATCATCGATGTACGCGTCCCAGTCGCCATCGAAGTTCGTGGCGAACATGAGCCGTGTGTCGTCGTCGAAGAGCACCCACCTGGCGTCGTGCAGCGTGCCGATGCTCGCGCTGATCTCCTTGCGCCTCTCCTCGAATCCCGGCTTCTGGAAAACCTCGCGGATCTGCTGTCCGTGGCCGGGCTTGACGTCGAAGAAGAGGGTGAACTCGTTCGTCCTCCCGTGCCTCAATCCGGGCCGGCTGGACGGTTCTGCGTTGGTGGCCATGACGGGATTCCCTCCAGTGTGCCCGCAGGGTGCGCGTCGCACGGCGGGGCGGGTGTGACGGTGACGGTGGGTTCAGTCATCGAGTTCGGCAAGCCAGTTCAGCGCCCGGATTCCGGGCATGAACAGGTATTCGCCTCCCTTGGTGATCGCGAAGCGGGGAAGCTGCTGGAGCCGTCGGCGGACGGGGCGCCGCGGGATCGTGAACGTCCCGGTGCCGTCGTTGTCGCCCACGAGCGGGTCCTTCTCGGTGCCGAGACCGGCGAAGTTGCCGTCGTTGGCCCACTGGGACTTGAGGAACTCGAACTGACGGACGAGGTCGGCACCCATGAAGATGAACACGATGCCGCGCTCGGCCCCGTCGTCCTCCAGCTCTCCTTCGGGGAGCATGGGGCCGTAGGTGGTGCCCCGGCGCAGGGCACGATGCATTCTCACGTCCACGATGGAGTCGGCCAGGGCGTCGCGTGGATTCATCCGCCGTATGTGGGAGCCGAGGGGGCAGCGCAGGCCGCCCGGGTCCTCCTCGCGGTAGCTGAAGTCGTTGACGCGCTGCGGATCGGCGGCGACCGCAGGGTCGTCGTGCTCGGGAGCGAGCATCAGGGGTGCCCCGCTGCGCCAGCGGCCGACCATCTTGGCGGCGAGCAGTTCCTCCTCCTCGGGTGACGAGGCGTTCTCCTTCAGGTACCGGCGGAACGCGGCGACCCGCAGGTGCAGTTTGCGGAATGCCACGTACGTGCCGTTGCGGCTCAGGGCGTCGGGCCGGGGCATGGGGGTGAGCTGTGCCGCCTGGTTGACATAGCCTAGGAGGAACTCGCCGGCCCTGATGGTGGGGCCGAAGCCGGGCAGGTAGCCGTAGTCGCCGGTGCCCATCTGCTGCGCGATGCTGGCCACCCCGGCGCCTTCGATGTCTGGTTCGCCGATACCGTCCACAAACCCCAGATGGGTGCGTTTGGTCGGCAGCTGGCTGGCATCGAGCCGGTAGATCACCGACACCCCGGGCAAGTCGCTCAGGGCCTCGCGGGCCGTATCCAGCAGGGGCCGCAGTGTCGCGTCGTCCGGGGCGAAGACGGACACTGCGACATGGACGTCGGCGCTGCCCAGCGGGGCGTCCCAGTGCTCCGGGCTGCTCTCACCGGTGTCGCCGAGCCATGTGGCGCGGGCGGCCATGCCCTCGCGGAAGGCGGCCGGGAAGCTGTCCAGCGAGTCCTGGGGGAGGCCCAGGGCCCGCAGCCCGGAGTGGCTCAGCGCCACGCTCAGCCATGCGCTTTTCGGGGGATCCCACCACCTGGCGGCCGAGGCCACATGGGGCGCCAGGCGCCGCAGCATCCGGCGGCCGTCCGCCGCATCGTCGATGCGCAGCAGGACATAGGTGCCCGTGAAGGGCGACGGACGCTGCCGCAGCACGGTGCCCTGGATGTCGTCCAGCTCCAGCACCTGGGCCGGGTCTGTGGTCTCTGTCATCGCAATCCGTCTCCGTGCATCCGTGATGGCGGGCCACGCACGTGGTGACGCGGTGTGTTCCGGTCGAGGGAGCGTCGAGGGGCGACCGCCCTCTACGGCAGCACCTCATCGGCGCTGCGCGGCTCCGTACGCTCTTGACGATTGAGCTGGTGGCGCACGATGGAGGAGCGGCGGTAGACCTCCTTGCGTGCGCGCATGATGCTGCCGAGGGGCGCGTGCGCACCGGTCACCCGCCACGGAGTGAAGGAGAGCGCGTCCATCCTCTTGAGGTTCTCCTCGTCCGAGATGTCCTGCTGCGGGAGGCGCAGCCTGGCCACCGTGACGAACGGGGAAAGCTGCTCGGGCCACTCGACGGTGACGTCCTCGACCGGCATCCGGTCCAGGCCGGTGCACAGCTGGACCTGGATGTCGAACGCGTAGGGCCGTTCCTGCAGTTCGGTGACCAGTGCAGGCCGGAACACCTCTGCCGCCGATGTCAGGTCGATGGCGCGCCGGACCACCGCTTCGGCGAAGGAGGGGGCGGGGGCGATACGTACCTTGGCGATGTGGTCGCCGTGCCGGACCGCGCCCATCGTCCAGTAGGTCGACAGCAGAACGTTCACCGAGGGCGGCTGCGACACCCTGAGGAACGCCAGGAATTCGTCCCACGCCCACTCGTCCTGCTCCAGGGTGCCCTTTCCCGTCACGAAGTCGCGGTAGAAGCGATGCCGGCCGGGCGCACCCTGGGCGAAGTAGGCGGGTGCTTCGAGGAAGAGTTCCTGGATGAACAGGTAATGCTCAACGGTGTTGCAGAAGAAGACCGGCGCGTTGATGAGGGCGTAGTCGAAGGTGCGGGTGTCGGGCTCGTCGTCCAGGAGCGTCGGACCGTCGATGTCGAAGATCTTGAGAGCCAGCCCGGTCGCACGGCCGAGCCGTGCATCGGCTCCGGCGTGCGGAGAGCCGTTGGAGAACCGCACGAGGGCATCGTGGCGCCCTGGAGTCGCGTAGATGCCCTGGGCGTACTCGGCGGGAAGCCGGTCGAGGATCTCGACTTCTCCCCGCACGAGCCCGTAACCCTTGGCATGCGCGTCACGCACCGCGGCGCCGGTGCCTTCGGCCGTGACCGATTCGGTGATGTACCGCTCGGTCTTCCCGATCACTGTCCGCAGCTTGTCGTCGAAACCGGGCTCAGCGGTTTCGACGTCCTGCGTGTAAGGGATGAACCGTGATGGCATGAATCGGCCGTTTCTCATCGGCAGCTCCGCTCGTGAGAGCGGCGCCTCGTACTCCGGGCCGACCCGTACGGCGCCACGTCGCTGCCTGCCGACAGGCAGGACGGCTTGCGGGCCCAGGCCCTGGTCACAGTCAGCGTAGGCACGGGTGGACGGCTGCCGCGCGTTGAAGGCGGCCCGTCTCCGGTCGGCAGGGCAGCGCGAAGAACTGTCCGCAGGGCCGCCCGGACGTGGTCGTGGCTCGCGCCTCGTCGTCGTGTCGCACGGCCGGGCCGCCTGTGTCGCGCGGTCCGCTGATGCGGTCGATGATGACTGTTGAGAGGTTCTCCACGTGCTCGGCGAACGACCGGAGAAGCTCGCGGGGGCTGGAGACGGCGTCCGGTCCGGGCCCGGTCGGCCGGTTCATCCTTGATCGCCGCCCGGAGGGCGCCATGGGTAAAGTTCTCGGCGATGTCCTGGGCCTGGCGGCTGGTGTCGCGATCAGCCCGCTCCCGATCATCGCGATCATCCTTGTACTGGTCACGCCCCGAGGGCGGCTCAACGGGCTGCTGTTCACCGTCGGCTGGGTCGTGGGGCTTTCGGTGCTGGGCGCGGTGATGTTGGTGATCGGCGGCCCCGGCGGCGCGTCCGCCCAGCATCAGCCGGCCACCTGGGTGGGCGCCCTCAAGCTCGGGCTGGGACTGCTCCTTGTGCTGTTCGGTGCCCGGCAGTGGCACCGGCGCCCCGCCCCCACATCGGAGGCGCAGCTGCCGAAATGGATGGCCGCGATCGACCGCTTCACGCCGGTCAAGGTCTTCGGTCTCGGGCTGGCCCTGGCGGCGGCCAATGTCAAAAACGCCTCGCTGACCGTTGCCGCGGCTGCCTCCATCAGCTCGGCCGGCCTCCCCCCGGGGGAGCAGATCGCCTCGCTGGCAGTCTTCGTGGTCATCGGTACCCTCGGACTGCTGACCCCGCTCGCAGTACTGCTGTTCGCGGGGGAGCGGGCGACGGCCGTGCTGAGCGGCTGGAAGGACTGGACCGCCCGGCACAACGTCGCTGTGATGGCAGTCCTGTTCTTCGTGCTCGGGGCGAAACTGCTAGGAGACGGCATCGGCATCCTGGTCTCCTGACCGCAGCATCTCCTGACCGGCGACCACGTACTGCTGGACCTCCCGTACGCCTGTCGCGTGCGCGGCCGGTCGAACCGGATCGTCAGCAGCGTCGGTACGAGCCCCACCCAGAACAGCACCTGCGGAACACCCCGGCCCGTCCACGGCACCGCCGCGATGGCCACCGCGCACCACGTCCCTGGCGCACGCCTGCGCGCAGTTTCCGGTAGCGCCACCACGCGGCCCTACTGCGCGGCGTACGTGAGGAAGTCGGCCCAGGCGGCGGGGGAGAGGGCGAGGGCGGGGACGGTCAGGTCCTTGGAGTCACGGACGTGGACGGTGTGGGGGCAGGTGGCGACCTCGACGCAGTTGCCGCTGTTTTCGCCGCTGTAGCTGCTCTTGAACCAATTGAGGCCGGTGTTCATAGGTCTTTCGCCACCTGCTCGATCACGTCTCTGGACTCTTCGGGGCTGAGGGCCTGTGCCCGCAGAATGCCATATTTCCCGAACAGGTTCCCCAGCGCCGGTTGTTCGTTGATGAGGAAGTTGTGGTCCTGAACTTCGACGTAGGCGAGCTGACGCCGCTTCTTGGTCTCCAGTAGAACGAACGGGCCACTGAGACCGGCATGGGTCTGCCGACGTGGTGACATCACCTGCATCTGCACATGTCGGAGTGCCCCGACCTCCAGGATGTGGTCGAGCTGCTCCTTGTGCACCCGACGCCCCCCGATGGGGCGGGTGAGAGCGGCGAGTTCCAGCACAAAGCCGATGTCCGGCACGGGCTTTCGGGACAGGAGCTTCTGGCGTGCCAAACGGGCCGCGACTCGGCCCTCGACCTTGTCGTCGTCGACGGGTGGGTAGCCGCTGCCCAATACGGTGCGGGCGTAGCCCTCCGTCTGCAACATCCCAGGCACGACGTGAGTCTCGTACTCGTGTCTGGCGGATGCGGTGATCTCTTCCTCGGCGAACGGCTCGAACCAAGACGCCAGATAGCCGAACGTCACCCCCTCGCCTGCGGCCGTCAGTGCACCTTGTGCACCCAACGCGCAGTCCGCCTCCGCGATGAATTCGTCCTTGGGAGGCCGTTGCCCCCGTTCGACCATCGCCACCTGTGACTTGGAATAGCCGATCTTCAAGCCGAGGGCCTCCTGCGAGAGCCCTGCCCGTTCACGGAAGAAACGCAGCATTTTGCCGAACATTTCGGCGTTGCTGCTGCCACGACCACTGGAGTGCACAATCTCTCCCCTGCGAACACAACAGTGCACAGACGCCCTGTGTCCCTGGTCACACTAGGTGTCGGCCGGGACGCTTTCCGTATGGAACGGAAAAGTTCACTCACTCCGGTGCCCTCGTGGGTGCCCGCGTCCGGGCACGCCCTGCGACATGTCGGCGTTCACTTCGACGCGGTACGGATCCCCGGCGTACTCGGCGAGCAAGTCGCGTACGAGATCATGCAGTTCACCGACTTCCAGGCGGGCCCGATCGTGCGGTCGGGGATCGGGGAGCGCAGCATGTACTTCCTGTTGCCACCGCGAAGCGCCCGCGCACACCGGTGGCCGTCGGAGGCGCAGATGATGGGATGTTACGGGCAGAACGCGGCGTTCGTCGGGGTGCCCGCGTTGCACGGAATGACCTGGCCGCTCGACTGGCGCTCACTGCCCACGGTCGAGGCCCCGTTCGTGGATGTCGGCCTGCTGCACGAACTGGTCCTGGAGGTGACGGCCAGGGAGGGGTGAGGACGTGATCCAGGGACCTGGAGCGTGAGTTACAGGCTGCGGTAGACCTCGCGGGCGGTGCGCGACGGCCAGCACCCACAGGATGAGCTGACCGTCTTCGACGGTGTACACGGCGCGGTAGTCGCCGATTCTCAGCCGCCACCTGTCCGAGTGCCCCTGGAGAGCTTTGATGTCAAAGGCTGCGGTATCTCCCGTATCCAGTGCCTTCTGGAGCTCGGTGAGGCGGAAGAGAATGCGGAGCGCGTCCTGACGGGGAATCTTCAGCAAGTCTCGTTGCGCGCGCGAAGCGAACCGCGTGACGTATCCCATGAGGTCAGGGCGCAGACCGGAGGAGTGCGGCCATCTCTTCCATGGAGACCGAACCGTTGAGGCCCTCGGACTCGGCCTCGTCGGCCAGTCGGTTGAGCCACTCTTCCGCGTACTGCTCGGCGACCTGCTTCAGGCGTCGGTATTCGTCGATATCGACCAGTACGGCTTCGCTCTTGCCGCGGCGGGTGATGATCGTCGGGGTCTCGTCCCGTCGCGCGCGGTCTATGACATCGGCGAGGTGGCGGCGGACCTCTGCCATGGACTCAGTGACAGGTTCGCTCATGTAGCAAATGTATCGGATGTACATCTGTTGTGCGAGGGATGTGCGGGAAAGGGGGCAAGGCTCCCACGGTCTGCGGTACGGTGATCGCGTCATAACGCTCTGTGTTGTACCTGCATGCAGGGCGGCCCCCGGGGGTGCTACCAACACCTCGCCGAGGGCCTTCACCGCGAGTGGATACGGAGTCCACCGGGATGCTTCGGCATGCTATCGCGCCGTCTCGGCGCTTCACGAAGGCTTCGCACGACATCGTGCGCCATCCGCGTCTGGGCAGTGACGCGAAGGTCCTCCTCGTGTACGTACAGGGGCTTCCCGAAGACCAGGCCGGGCAGGCGCTCAGTGAGCACGCGGCGAAGCTCGGGATCACTGGACGGGCGTACCAGAAGGCCAAGAAGCAGCTGGTGGAGAACGGGTTCGTACATGAGCGGCGGCGGCAGGTCGGCCGGGGGCACTGGGCCACCGACCAGCTCTGCTCGAACGTCCCCCTCACGGCGGAACAGGCCCGACGGGTCCAGGACGGGCCGGTGGTGATGCCTGCCCCCCAGCCGAGTACGCAGGAACGGACGGTCGGTCAGCCGAGGGTTCGGGCGGCCGGTGACTCACTACCGGTAGAAGAAGAACGTGAGAAGAACTATCCCCACCCACCCTCCGAAGCCGAGCCCGAAGCCGAGCCCGGCCCCGACAGCACCCCTGACCCCGAACTGAACGTGACAGAACGGCTCCTGCTGTCACTTCGCCACGCAACACCCCAGCTGCACCTGGGAGTCCGCGAGGCCCGGGGGCTCGCCGAGCTCGCCGCGGAGTGGATTCGGCGCGGCATCACAACCACCGACTTACATCGGGCCCTGACCAGCGAACTGCCCCCGGAGGGCGTGCGGTCAGCGGTCGGATTCCTGCGCCACCGCCTCGTACAGAAACTCCCGGAGCCCCCGGAACCCACCACTGCCCGCCCCGCGAATGCACCCCGCGTCAGAGAACTCGTCCCCTGCGCCGGTCCCGGCGAGGATCACGTCTTCCGGGCGGTGGGCGACGAAACACACTGCGCCCCGTGCCGCCAGGAGGAGGCGCGGGCATCCTGGGCCGCCCAAGCAGCCGCGTACGCGCAGCAGCCTCCCCACATCCCCTGGCGCGAACGAGTCGCTTCCCTCACGGCGAACCCGGCCGAGACCGCCTGAAGGGCGATCGGCGGTGCATCAGTATCGGCCGAGCCGGGGACCTGGGCCTTCCCGGCTCCAAGGCGACCTGGGGACCCGCCGGCCGGTCGACGCTCGACCGTGTTCTGGCATCCGGCCGAACGGTTTCCCGCCCGCCGCTCGGCCCGCTGCCCGGCGTCGGCCGAGAGGCGACGCCGGGCAGCGTGGATGCGCTTCCCCGCCGGGCTTGCGGCCCGGGTGGGGTGCCACAACGGGTGTCGGGCCGGTCAGGCTTCGACAGTGGCCTGTTCGGGGGCGGGGGTCGCATCGTCCTTTGCGGTGCCGGACGCACTGCTGCGCACCGCCGGGATGACGACGGCGATCGCCGCGGCGACCAGGGCGACGCCGCAGCCGATGATCAGGCCGGTGCGGAAGCCGCTCTCCGAGGTGAAGCTGTGGCCGCCCGCCGTGGTGGTCATCTGGGACAGGACCACGCCGATCACGGCGGCGCCGATCGAGGTGCCGAGGGAACGCATCAGTGTGTTGAAGCCGTTGGCCGCGGCGGTCTCGGAGAGCGGCACGGAACCCATGATCAGGGCCGGCATGGAGCCGTAGGCGAGCCCCACACCGCTGTTGATGACCATGAGGGACAGCATCAGCCCCCAGGCGGTGCCCATGAGGACGAGGGAGAGGCCGTACCCGGCGGCCAGGACCAGGACGCCGCAGATCAGGGTGAACTTCGGGCCGCGCGCGTCGGTGAGCTTTCCGCCGAACGGAGAGACGATCATCATCATGACGCCGCCGGGGGCCATCCAGAGGCCCGCCGCCAGCATCGACTGGCCGAGACCGTAACCGGTGGCCTCGGGGAACTGGAGCAGCTGCGGCACGATCAACATGCTGGCGTACATGCCGAAGCCGACGAAGATCGAGGCGACGTTGGTGATCAGCACGCGCGGGCGGGCCGTGGTGCGCAGGTCGACGAGCGGGTCACGGGTACGCAGTTCCCACGCGCCCCAGGCCAGCAGCACGACGACGGCGGCGATGAACAGGCTGAGCGTCGTCACGGAGGTCCATCCCCACTCGGCGCCCTTGGAGACGGCGAGCAGCAGGCAGACCAGGCCGACGCCGAGGCCGAGCGCACCGGGCGCGTCGAAACGCTGCCCCTTGGCGCTGGCCGGGACGTCCGGGATGAGGAACCAGATCAGGGTGGCGATGGCCACGGCCAGGACGGCGGAGCCCCAGAACAGCACGCGCCAGTTCGCGTACTGAGCGACGGCCGAGGCGATCGGCAGGCCGAGGCCGCCGCCGATACCCATGGACGCGCTGACCAGGGCGATGGAGGAGCTGAGCTTCTCGGCGGGGACCACGTCGCGGAGCAGGGCGATGCCGAGCGGCACCATGCCCATGCCCATGCCCTGTAGACCACGTCCGATGATCATGGGCACGACGGACGATGCGAGGGCGCAGACCACCGATCCCGCGATGAGGGGCACGGAACAGGCGAGGAGCATCCGGCGCTTGCCCAGCAGGTCGCCGAGGCGTCCGGTGACGGGCACGCACACCGCCCCCACCAGCAGGGTCACCGTGATCACCCAGGCGCTGTTCGCGGAGCTGGTGTGCAGGATCTGCGGCAGTTCCGCGATGAGCGGCGTGACCAGGGTCTGCATGATCGCTGCCACGGTGCCGGCGAATGCCAGCGTGGCGATCACACCGTTCGCGCGGGTCGATGCTTGGGGGGTTCCCATGCCGGGACTCCTCGGGTGTCTGTCGGGTATCGAATTGCATCGTACATGACTTATGCATCAACCACATTGTGTGTGTGATACATAGTCGTGTGAGAGGATGGAGCGGGGCCGCTCCGAAATGAAACGTGCCGGCGGCCCGGCAAGGAGCGAGAGGCAGCGGTCGCATGGTCAGGGCTACGCAAGAGGTCGAGTACGAGCAGATGCTGCTCAGCCGCCATGGACTTCTGCATCACAGGGGTGGTCGCCGTGAGGACAGCCGGCTGGAGCGGAGCGCCTACATCCTGCTCAGCCGTATCCGTGTCCAGGGGCCCATGTCGATCGGTGAACTGAGCGACGCCTTCGGGCTCGACGCCTCGACCCTCAACCGGCAGACCGCCGCGGCGAAGCGCGCCGGC
Source organism: Streptomyces sp. NPDC058239 (assembly GCF_042882185.1). Lineage (NCBI taxonomy): Bacteria > Bacillati > Actinomycetota > Actinomycetes > Kitasatosporales > Streptomycetaceae > Streptomyces > Streptomyces sp. NPDC058239. The sequence continues at coordinate 476,984 of NZ_JBHVWS010000001.1, read as the reverse complement.
CTCGTCGAGCGCATACCCGACCCCGAGGGCGGCATGGCTCGCAAGTTCCGCATCACCGACGAGGGTGTGCGCATGCTCGATGACGAGCGGGAGCGCAATACGAGCTCGCTGGACCAGATCATGTCCGACTGGTCCGAGGAGGACGTCTCGGCCTTCGCCGCGTACCTCAGGCGCTTCAACGCAGACATCGAGCGCCTGAGCGGACGCCGGTGGCCGCGCCCCTGAGGTTCGGGCGGCCGACCGGATGGGCGCGGAGTGCCGGCCGGGCCCAGCCGGGTTCCTTGTGTCACTTGAGGGTGTCGGTCAGGGCCTCGCTGAACTTCTGCTCAGCGGGCTCCGATGAGTTTCTTCGTCACGGCCCCAATGAACGCGGCGGCCTCGGTCGCGCTGATCCCGACGTGGTCGATGTCGTTGTGTCCGAGGGCGTACCGCCTCAGGTATTCGGTCGGCTCCCACCGGAGGTTGCGGGTGAAGGCTTCGTCATACGTCTGGTCGTCGTCGACTCGGCGTCGGACGACGCCGCGCGGGTTGCTCCTGGGATTCCGCTCGTCGATCTTCGCGAAGTATGTGATCTCGCCCTCGGCGTCCAGGGCATCGAGGGTCGCGGGGGCGAGGGCGAGGAAGGGGGTGGCGGAGAGGTTGCTCTCCACGTTTCCCAGCCGGATCATCACGCCATTGAGGTCGACGAACTCCTCAAGGAAATAGCCTCCGCCGCGTTCGTACATGAGGAGCAACGGTTCGTAGGGATCGGGCAGATCGCCGGGCCACTCGACCTGGGCCTGCCGGAGCGCTGCCCACCGGACCGCACCTCGGCATGTGATCTTGAGGGAGGCCGGAGCGAGTCCGCTCAGGACCTCTTCCAGAGCGGCGGCGACTTCGGGGGGCGTCTGGATCGCCTCGGCGGCGTGCTCCGCGATATCGAAGAACGGCCAGGACTGCTCGGCACCGCACGCTCGCGCCCACAGAGCAGCGCGGCGCAGGTACTCCCGCATCAACAGGGCACGCGAATTCGCGTGCTCGAATGCCTTGAGATCGTCGCTCCAGTCGATGGCGCGCAGTCGCTCCAGCACCGCGTGTGACGAATGGTCAGTCACTTGGGTTTCAGTCCCTTCGCTCGCAACTCCATCCCCGTTCCATGCATGCGCTCACGCCACATTGTGCTGACGATCGCACCAATGTGTTCGGTGATGCGAAGGCGGCGCCCTCTCCTGCCATCAGGTCGAAAACACGTAGAGGTGCACGGCCTCGGCGGACATGATGACGGCATGGACAATCGTGCGCTTCCTGCGGAAGCCCTGCTCGTTGTGGACGTTCAGAAGGCCGCCGTCTGCGGTGACAGGGCAGTGCCCGGGACGGCCCGGCTCCTGGACCGGACGGCAGACCTGATCGCACGGGCGCGAAGGAGCGGGGCGCTCGTTGTCCACATTCAGAACGACGGGCCGGCCGGAGCGGGCGACGAGCCGCACACGCCCGGTTGGGAACTCCACCATCCCGTCGAGACCGGCCCCTGTGAGGTCGTGATCCGCAAGACCGAGGACAACGGGTTCGACGGGACTTCGCTGGGCGGCCTCTTGACCGAATCGCGGGTACAGGCGCTCGCCATCTGCGGTGTGATGTCGGAGATGTGTGTCCAGGCGACGGCCCGCGCAGCCCTGGCGCTGGGGTATCGGGTCCTCATGCCGCACGACGCCCATGCGACGCAGGATATTCCGGCGGCCCCCGGAATCAGCGACCGCATCCCGGCCGCCACGGTCTCGCGGGTCGCCGAATGGGCTCTTGGCGACGAGCTCGAAGTCACCGCTCGGGCCGAAGACGTCATGTTCACGGCCCTGCCCTCGCGGTCCTGCTGAAACGCTCGGCAGTCGGGCAGCGGACAATCGCTCGTCAGGACTCGGTGGTTCGGCGGAACAGGGCCGTCCAGAGGAAGGGCTCGCCGAAGTACGGGGACTCGGGCGGTTCGTCGTGCATGCGGCGGAGTTCGATCTCCGTCAGGTCGGAGAAGATCCAGCGCAACGACTCCGGCGTGTAGGCGAGGCCGCCCTGCAGGCCGGCCCGGTCGTAGAAGGAGGCGTCGGGGAGTTCGGAGCCCATGCCCGTCTCACCGGCTGCGAAGCAGGTGAGGGCGAGATGGCCGCCGGGTGCGAGGCAGCGGTCGAGCAGGGCGAGGTAGCTGATGCGGCGGTGGGGCGGCAGGTGGTGGAAGCAGCCGGAGTCGTAGATCAGGTCGTACGGGCCGGTCAGCTCGGTCGCCGCAAGGGTGAACGCGTCGCCGCAGTGGAACCGGACATCGGCCCCCGCCTCGCGGGCGCGGTCCTCGGCCCATGTGATGGCCGCCCGGGACAGGTCCACCGCGTCGACCACGAAGCCCCGGGAGGCGAGGTGAAGGGCGTTGCGGCCCGGGCCGCAGCCCAGGTCGAGGGCGCGGCCCGGGGTGATCAGGCCGCGGTCCAGGTGCGAGACGAGGTTCTCGTCGGGCTTCGCCACGAAGAACGGGACAGGCTTGGTCCGGTCCGCGTAGAAGCTGTCCCACCAGGAGGCCCCGTCGGCTGTCCACCGGTCGGCCTCCCGCGTGAACAGGCCGTCCAGGAGCCTGAGTACGTCGTCCACCGTGCGTATGTTCCGGTCCATGCGGATCCCCTTTCCAGGAGGGAGATCGTAGATCCGTCCGGCGTCGGAGCCCCGGTGGAAAAGTGCCGGTGAGGGCCGCTGGTGGGCGCCTTGCGGCCCGGGGCGGGTTGGTCGGCACCCCCCTCGCGCCTGATCCTTTTGGGTGCGGGTGCACCCGTGGAGTGGCACGAAAGGGGGTTCTCCGGGGTCGCTGAGGGGTCTTTTTGGTCAGGAGCAGCTGCTCGGGGACCAGGTGCCCTCGACCCAGGTGCACGTGGCGCTCGGGAGTGCCGACTTGAAGAACGCCTCGTACGCGTCGTACACCGAGCTGTCCTCCAGCTTCACGAACACCTCGTCGCTGTAGCGCAGGGAGTTGAAGGTGTAGTTGTGGCTGCCGGTCCAGAGGATCTTGCGGTCGTCGACCTTGGCCGAGCCGTCGTCGTAGCCGCCCTTGACCAGGAGGAACTTGGAGTGGAAGGGCGTGGAGCCGTTCGCCGACTCGGGGAAGGTGTGCACGACCGGGCCGTTGTACGCGTTGAACGGGGCGGTGAGGGCCGCCTGGGTCTTGCGGGTGGAGCCCGTGGGGGCCTCGGAGGCGTAACCCTTGGGGAGCTGGTGGAGGACCTCGACCCAGCAGAACGCGAGCGCGGCCGCCGCGCGTGCGGGTGCGTGGCGCGGACGCATGGGCAGGGGCAGCGGCATGGACACCTCCGTAGATCCAAATTTCAGACCGTAGCAGCAACGATTCGATGGGCAATCGGACTTGACCGAAGCACTGCCCTGCGCGTGCCCGAGCGCGTGGCGGTGACACCACCGGCGGGGCAGAGCGTGGAGAGTGGGGGCAGCGGTACGGACGACGAAGGAGGACCGATGGTGGGTGTCGTGGCGAACCAGCGGAAGAGGGCGGTCGGACAGGCCATGGAGGGTCCGGGGGCGCGGGACCGACTCCTGCGGGCCGGACGCCAGTTGTTCGCCGCGTACGGATACGCGCACACGAGCGTCGAGGCCCTGTGCGAGCAGGCGAAGGTGCCCGTCCACATCTTCCAACAGGAGTTCGTCTCGCGGGAGGTGCTCCTGATGGCGATCTACGACGAGGTGGCGACCTACGGGCTGCGTGCCGCCGAGAACGCCCTGATGGCCGAGGGCATGGAGGACTGCCCGACGGCCGAACGGGTCCGGCTGCTCTTCGACGCCTATGTGAAGGCGGTCACCGAGGACCCGTGCGCGGCCCGGGTGGCATTCGTCGAGGTGCTGGGGGTGAGCCGGGAGGTGGACAAGCACCTCGCGACATGGCGGGCGATGTGGATCGACTTCCTGACCTCCGAGGCCGAGCGTGCCGTGCGACGGGGCGAGGCGGTGGCGAGCGACCACACCGTGACCGTCACCGTGCTGAACCACTCGGTGGACGAACTCATGGCCCATCACGGCCGCCGCCCCCGGCAGGTCGACGCCGAGTGGCTGACCGATGAGCTGACCCGTCTCTCACTGGCCATGATCCTGCCGTCCTGACACACCCCGTTGCCGGGACGGCAAATAATGGGGAGATGGATGAACAAGACGGAGAGCGCGCAGAGCGTACGGACGACGAGATCTCGACCGTCCTGACAGGCGTCGGGCCGCGGCTGCGCGCCCTGCGCCGGGAACGCGGCACGACCCTGGCGCAGCTCAGCGAGACGACCGGGATCTCCCTGAGCACCCTCTCGCGCCTGGAATCGGGCGGCCGCAAACCCACGCTCGAACTGCTGCTGCCACTGGCCAAGGCGTACGGGGTGCAACTGGACGAACTCGTCGGCGCACCCGCCACCGGAGATCCACGTATCCATATCCGCCCCTTCACCAGGGACGGCATGACCTTCGTGCCGCTCACCCGGCACCTCGGCGGGCTGCACGCGTACAAGCAGATCCTGCCCGGCGGTCGCGGGGCGACGGGTCCGCTGGAGCAGCGGGTGCACGAGGGGTACGAGTGGGTGTACGTACTCGCGGGGCGGCTACGGCTGGTGCTGGGCGAGCACGATCTGGTGCTCACGGCCGGCGAGGTCGCCGAATTCGACACGCGTACGCCGCATGCGTGGGCCAGTGCCGGGCCCGATCCGGTCGAATTCCTCAGCCTGTTCGGGCAGCAGGGGGAGCGGATGCATGTGAGGGCCCGGCCCACGGGGTCGGAGCGCTGAGGTGCCGGGAATCCGGTGACGGGCGGGTTCTCAGAGGCGGGGGCCGGGCGGGAAGCCCGTCCAGCGCAGCTCGTCGGGCAGGTGCCGCATGTCGTTGCAGACCAGGACCGACACCGGGCGGTCCGGGCTGTAACGGATGACCGTCAGCGACGCATTGCCGTGGTTCAGACCGAGCCAGCGCCATTGCGGTGCGGCCATCGCGTGCCGTACCAGCCACGCCACCAGGAAGTTGTGGGTGACGACCAGTTCGTGGACGTCTTCGTCGCCTGCCACCGGGCCGGTGTACGCCTCCAGGGCCCGGCGCGCCAACTCCGGTCCTTGCACGCGCTCTTCGGCTGTGCACGGCTCAAGGAAGCGGAGGAGGGCGTCGGCGCAGTTCGTCGGCAGTTCGGCCCGGTCCGGGAAGTGGGGGACGTAGTCCCCGGCCGTCTCCGCCACCTGGAGGGGGATGTCGCCGAGCTGTTCGCCCATCAGCCGCGCGGTCTCGGCGGCCCGGGGCAGCGGGCCGTGATGCACCGCCGAAATGGGGTGCTCGCGGAGCCGTCGGCCGAGCAGGTACGCCTGGCGGCGGCCGTTCTCCGTCAGTCCGCTGCTGTCCGCCTCCGCCTCCGCCTCGCCGTGCCGGGCGAGATAGAGGTAGCGGGTGGCCGTTCCTGTCATGTCCGGGTCCTTCGGTTTCTTCGCGGCCGGCCACGAGTGCCGACTGCGGATGTCGGCTACGGGCGGGCTGCGTACGGGCCGCCCAGGCCCCACGCCTGGTGCATCGCGTCGGCGAACGCGGCCGCCAGCTTGTGTTCGCCGCTGGGGCCGGGATGCGTCCCGTCGTACGTGTCCCGGTGGATGTCGTACCCCGGCGGGCGGGAGGCCAGCAGGATCGGGGACATCGGGTCGTCGAGGTCGGCGACGGCCTTCGCCAGGAGCTCGTTGAAACGGTCGCACTCGGCGGCGAACGGGGCGTCCGACTCGGCCCGTATGTTCGGTATCACGGGCAGGAGCACCATCTTGACGTGCGGGTTCGCGGTGCGGGCCGCCGTGATGAACGCCCTTGCGTTCAGGGCGGTCCGACCGCTGTCCGTATAGAACCCGAGGTCTATCAGGCCGAGCGAGACGAGCAGGATGTCCGTGCGGTGCTCGGTGACCGTGTCGGCGATCACCGGGGCCATGTGCAGCCAGCCCTCACCCCAGCCGGCCAGATGGGTGCGGGCCTCGGCGGGAAACTCCGGTGCGCCGTACTCGTACGAGACAGGGGCGCCCGTCCCGGTGTCGTACAGCTCGCTGCGTGGGCCGACGATCGCGAACGGGGCACCGAAAGTGGAAGCGAGGTGCTGCCACATCCGGTAGCGCCAGGTGAAGTCGCCGGCGCGGCCGATCGACATGGAATCGCCGACAAACATGAAACGCATGGCGCCATCATCGCGGATCACTCGTCCGACCTGCGACGTGACGATGGACACTTGTGTCATGCGTTCGTACCTGACTGTGTCCGGAGCCGCCGCGGTGCTCCTCCTCACCGGGGCGGCTCCCGCCGTCGCGGCCGGGGACGGAGCCGATCGGAGCTTCACGATCGAAGACCCCCGGATCACCGAGTCCAGCGGCCTGGCCGCCAGCCGCGCCCACCCCGGCATCTACTGGACGCACAACGACAGCGACGACGGGCCGTACATCTACGCCGTCGACTCCCGCACCGGGAAGACCGTCGCGACGATCACCCTGCGGGGGGTGGGGCAGCCGCGCGACGTCGAGGCCATCTCGCTCGGACCCGACGGCAATCTGTACGTCGGTGACATCGGCGACAACCTGAACGGCAGCTGGGACCACGTCTGGATCTACCGCTTTCCGGAGCCGAAACAGCTGAAGGACGCGACGGTCCGCGCCACACAGTTCGATGTGAAGTACGCGGACGGACCGCGCAACGCCGAGGCGCTGATGGTCCACCCCACGACCGGGCGCGTCTACATCGCGTCGAAGAACGAGGACGGCGGCGGACTGTACGAGGGCCCGGCCGAGCTCACCACCGGCGCCACCAATGTCTTCCGACGGGTGGGTGAGGTGCCGTGGGTGACGGACGGGGCGTTCTCGCCGGACGGCAAGGAGCTGGTGCTGCGCTCGTACTTCAGCGCCCGTGGCTACGCCTTCAAGGACGGCAGGCTCGGCGCCGACCACGCGGTCCAGGCACCGCTGCAGCGGCAGGCCGAGTCGGTGACGTACACGGCGGACGGCTCGGCGCTGATGTTCGGCACGGAGGGGGAGCAGAGCGATGTGGTGCGGGTGGACGTGGGCGGAAGCGGGGGCGGAGGCGACGGGAAGTCGCCGTCCCGGGGCGGCGACTCGTCGGCGTCGTCCGCCGGCGCGGGGGGCACAAGCACCGGGGACGTGAAGGGCACGACCCTGACCGGTGTGCTGGTGCTGGCGGGGATCGCCGTCCTGGTGTTCATGGGGCGGCGGCGGAAGGGGAACTGACGGTCCGGTCCGCCGCGACGCGCATAGGGTCGGGCAGCTGTGGAGAACCGAATGATTCCCGGACCCGGGCCCTTCGCCACCGCCCGGCTGGACGCGTTGCCGCTGCGGGTGGGGTACGCGGACGAGATGGCGGCCGTGCTCGACGACCCGGCCCTGCACACGAGCGCGGTTCCTCGTGCCGGGGCGGATCAGGCCCGGGGGCGGCCGGCTCGGATGAGCTCGTCGATGTCGAGAGTCACCGGGATCCATGAGGCTGTTGGCCGTTTCGAGCAGCGATTCCGGCTCACCGTCACAGGGGCGCCCGGCTGCTGCTGCAGACATTGCGGGCCGCCTGAAGGGGCTATGTCGAGGCCATCTCCGTAGGACGATCCGGCCGCCCGCGCCGGGAAGTCCGCCACCCGGTCGAGTGAACGACGAAGGGCCCCACGCATCGGCGCGGGGCCCTTCTCCTGTGTGCGTCCTCGTTACAGCTTCTCGATCACGTAGTCGATGCAGGCCGTCAGGGCCTGGATGTCCGACGGGTCGATCGCCGGGAACATCGCCACGCGCAGCTGGTTGCGGCCCAGCTTGCGGTACGGCTCGGTGTCGACGATTCCGTTGGCGCGCAGGACCTTCGCGACGACGGAGGCGTCGATCTCGTCCGCGAAGTCGATCGTGCCGATGACCTGCGAGCGCTTCGCCGGGTCGGTGACGAACGGGGTCGCGTACTTGGACTCCTCCGCCCAGCCGTACAGGTTCCGCGCCGAGGTGGCCGTGCGGCCGGTCGAGAAGTCCAGGCCGCCCTGGGTGTTCAGCCAGGTCAGCTGCTCGTTCAGAAGGAACAGCGTGGCGAGCGCCGGGGTGTTGTACGTCTGGTTCTTGAGGGAGTTGTCGATCGCAGTCGGCAGCGAGAAGAACTCCGGGATGTGCCGGCCGGACGCGTGGATGCGTGCGGCGCGCTCCAGGGCCGCCGGGGAGAACACGGCGATCCAGAGGCCGCCGTCGGAGGCGAACGACTTCTGCGGGGCGAAGTAGTAGACGTCCGACTCGGTGATGTCGACCGGCAGGCCGCCCGCACCGGAGGTGGCGTCCACCAGGACCAGGGAGCCCTCGTCGGCGCCCGCGACGCGCTTGACCGGCATGGCGACACCGGTCGACGTCTCGTTGTGCGTGAGCGCGTAGACGTCGACGCCCGCCTCGGCCTGCGGGTCCGGGTGGGTGCCCGGGTCGGAGGCGATCACGGTCGGGTCGGCCAGCCACGGGGCGAGCTTGGCGGCCTTCGCGAACTTCGACGAGAACTCGCCGAAGTTGAGGTGCTGGGACTTCGTCTCGATCAGACCGTGCGTCGCGATGTCCCAGAAGGCGGTGGAGCCGCCGTTGCCCAGGATCACCTCGTATCCCTCGGGGAGGGAGAAGAGGTCGCGCACGCCCTGACGCACCGAGCCGACCAGGTTCTTGACCGGGGCCTGGCGGTGGGACGTGCCGAGAAGAGACGTACCGGTGGCGGCCAGCGCGTCGAGCGCCTCCGTCCGCACCTTGGAAGGACCGGCGCCGAAGCGTCCGTCGGCGGGCTTGATGTCAGCGGGAATCTGGATATCGGCCACGAACCGGAGCGTAGTACCTCACGGACACGGTCGAGGACCGTGTCCGTCGGATGAGACACCCGCTCCGGCTTGTGGACCACATCGAACGGCGGATCAGCCCAGCTCGACCGGCAGGTCGTACAGGTCGTTCTGGGTGACGATCGGCTTGTTCCGCAGCTCGGAGGCCGGGACGGCGAGCTCCAGATCCGGGAACCGCTCGTACAGCGCGGGCAGCGCCACCCCCGCCTCCAGCCGGGACAGTGCCGCACCCGGGCAGACGTGCGGGCCGTGGCCGAACGCGATGTGGCGGTTGGGGGAGCGGGTGATGTCGAAGTCACCGGCCGTCGGCCCGTGCTGCGCCTCGTCGCGGCCGAGCGCACCGAAGGAGACGATCAGCGCCTCGCCCTTGGGCAGGACCTTGTCGCCCACCTCGACGTCCTCCGTGGCGAACCGGATCAGGACATGGGACGTGGGGGTGTTCCAGCGCAGGGTCTCCTCGATCACGTTCTCCCACGGCACCTGACCGTTCAGCACCTGTTTGCGCTGCTCGGGGTGGGTCTGGAGTGCGACGACCGCGTTCACGATCAGGCTGATCGTGGTCTCGTGACCGGCCGCGACGATCAGCTGGAGGGTGTTGACGATCTCCTCGTCGGTGAGGTGGTCACCGTCCTCGGAGGCCGCGATCAACGCGCTGGTGAGGTCGTCGCCCGGATTTTCCCGCTTGGAGTCGACGATCTTCGTGAAGAGCGCGCCGAGGTCCGCCATCATCTGCGGGACCTCCTTCGGCGGCGTCTGCGTGGAGAAGAACTTCTCGAAGAGCTCCTTCAGCCGCGGGTGGTCCGCGCTGTCCACGCCCATGAGCTCGCCGATCACGTTCATCGGCAGCGGGTACGCGAACTCCGCCTTCAGGTCGACCTTTCCGCCCCTGGGCAGCGCGGCCAGCCGGTCCAGGCTCGCCGTGGTCAGCGCCTCGATGCCGGCCCGCAGCCGCTCCACCCGCTTCACGGTCAGCGCCTGCGCGACCAGGGTGCGCAGTCGGCGGTGGTCCGCGCCGTCGACCGTGAGCATGGAGCGGCCCGGGTTGGCGAGGCCGATCAGCGGCCAGTCCATCGGTATTTCGCCGCGCTGCCAGGCGCCCCAGACATTGATGTCCTTCACGATCCGGCTGTCGGTGAGCAGCTGCCGCGCCTCGGTGTGGCGGGTGACCGCGTAGCAGTGCACTCCGCCCGGCAGTTCCACCTCGGCGAGCGGGCCCGCCGCCCGCAGTCGGGCACTCTCGCCGTCGAGGTCGGCGACGAAGGGGTCGAGGGCGATCCGGGTCATCTCTGGCCTCCGATGGCGTGTCCGACGGCGTGTCCGACGGCGGTTCCGACGGCAGGGGTGGGTGTGAAGGTCACCGGCAGGTCCGTCAGGCCCCGCAGCCAGGGGGAGGGGCGCCGGGTGAGCTGTTCGGCGGGGACGGCGAGGTCGATGTCCGGGAGCCGGTCCAGCAGCACCTCGATGCCGGTACGGGCGATGACCTCGGCGGTCTCCTGGGCCGGGAACGGGCAGCGGTGCTCGCCGTGGCCGAAGGAGAGGAACGCGTTGTTGCCACCGGTCAGTGCGGAACCGTCGGTGCGGATCTGCGGGTCCGCGTTGGCGGCGGCGATGCCCAGCAGCAGCAGGTCGCCCGCCTGGATGTGGCGCCCGCCGAGATGGGTGTCGCGCGACGCCCAGCGGCCCGCGATGTTCTGCGTCGGGGTGTCTTCCCAGAGCACCTCGTTCATGGCCTCGGCGACGCTGTGCCTGCCGCCCGAGAGAGAGGCGGCGAACCGGTCGTCGGTGAGCATCAGCCGAAGCGAGTTGCCGATCCAGTCGGCGGTCGGCTGGTGGCCCGCGGCCATCATGACCATCAGGTCCTGGGCGATCTCCTCGTCGGTGAAACCGCCTGTGTCGGCGAGCATCCGCGTGGCGACGTCGTCGCCGGGCGCGGCGTGCTTGTCGGCCAGCAGCCGGACCATGGACGAGGCGAGGTGCTGCTGCCCGGCGAGGGCCCGCTCCCGGCCGTCGATCATGTCGTTGATCGAGCCCACGAGCGCCGCGCCGATGGTGTCGCTGAAGCCGTAGATCTTCGCCAGTACGAGGGCGGGGAGCAGCATCGCGTACTCGGCGATGATCTCGGTCCCGCCCGTGGAGCAGAACCGGTCGACGAGACCGTCGGCGAACTCCTCCGCGTACCGCTTCAGCGCGAACGGATCGACGGCCTCCAGCGCATTGCTGATCATTCCGGCGCGCTCGGTGTGCCGCGGGCCGACCGTGTAGAGGATCGACGGCTGCTTGCGGCCGATCATCGGCAGCAGCGGCCAGTCGTCGGGGATGCGCTCCCACTGGTTCCACAGGTCGGAGTCGCGGCTGAACAGCACCGGGTCGCTGGTCAGCTGGTGCAGTTCGCGGTAGCCGAGCACGAGCCAGGCGGGGACGTCGCCGTCGAGGACGACGGGCGCCACGGCCCCGTGGTCACGGCGCATCTCCCGGTACAGCCGGGTCGGTTCGGTCTGGAACCGGGGGCCGGAGAGCGGCGCGCGGCCCTGGGACACGGGGCAGCCGGAGGCCGGCGCCGGAGGCTGGGTCACGAGGTGGGCTCCGGGGTCTTCTCCGGCGTGATCTCCGGACGGTCGGCGGACGTGGCGGAGGCATTGCCCTGCGACAGGGCATGCAGGTACTCGACCAGCGTGATCAGTACGTACTTGCTGGACGAACGGTCCCGGGCGTCGCACTCCACCAGGGGTACGTCGTCCGAGAGGTCGAGCGCCTCCCGTATCTGCTGTTCGGTGTGGAGCGGGCCGCCGAAGTCGTTGCACGCCACGATGAACGGCGTGCCGTGGTGCTCCAGACGGTCGATCGCGTACCAGGAGTCGGCGAGCCTGCGGGTGTCGACGAGGACGACGGCACCGAGCGTGCCCGAGAACAGCCGGTCCCACAGGAACCAGAACCGTTCCTGACCGGGGGCGCCGAAGAGGTACAGCACCGAGCGTTCGTCGAGCGAGATCCGGCCGAAGTCGAAGGCGACGGTCGTGGACGTCTTCGACTGCACACCGTCGAGATGGTCGACGGCCTCGCCCGCGCGGGTCATGGTCTCTTCCGTGTTCAGCGGACGGATCTCGCTGACGGAGCGGACCATGGTGGTCTTGCCGACACCGAAGCCGCCGACGACGACGATCTTCAGTCCGTTGTCGGCCGTCGCCTGCAGGGCGGCACGGTCAGAGGTTGCGGAGTCCAACGAGCACCTGTTCCAGGATGTCGGGGTCGGGGAGCCGGTCCGCGACACGGGCGGTACGGGGGTGACGGGCGCTGATCCGGCCGGTGTCCAGCAGATCGGACAGCATGATCCGGACGATGCTGACCGGCAGGCCGAGGCTCGCCGCGATCTCCACGACCGCGGTGGGCCGCGTGCACATCCGCAGGATCGTGACGTGCTCCGACTGCATGCCGGGGGCCGGCTCGCACTCGGAGACGACCAGCGTCACCAGGTCGAAAGCGTCCGAGTCGGACCGGCTGCGGCCACCGGTGAGGGTGTACAGCCGGTCCGGGGCGTCGTCCCGGCCGGGACGGGGGCGGGTCATACGTCCGCTGTCGCGTCGACGACCGCGGCGGCCCCGGAGGCCGAGGGGGAACGCGGCGGGGCGCTCAGGTGCTCGCCCAACTGCTCGACGAGTTCGCTCATGTTGTGGCCGATGAAGCCGACGTCGGCGTCCTCCGAGGCGACGACCGCGAGATGGGCGCCCGCACCCGCCTCGACGATGAACAGCACACCGCCGTAGAACTCGGCCATCGCGGACCGTACGCCGCCGGTGCCGTCACCGAACTCGACGGACGCGCCGTGCGACAGGCTCTGGATACCGGCCGAGATCGCGGCCAGTTGGTCGGCCTGGTCGACGGAGAGCTCGGGGGTACGGCACAACTTGAGTCCGTCCCTGGACAGGACAAGGGCATGGCGGGTGCCGGGGGTGCGCTCCAGGAGCCCCTCCAGCAGCCAGTTGAGCTTCTCGTCGGTGGTCGCGGTCATCGGGTGTTGCCTTCTTCCGGGTGCGGGGAGTTGGCCCGAACAGCCTGGCGGAAGCTGCTGAAGCGGGCTGCCTGTTCCTTGGGGTCGGCGGTACGGGGCCGGGGAGTTGCGGTGGCACCGTTGGCGTTGGTACGGGCCTCGGCGGCGGCGAGGGTGCGGCCGCGGGAGCGCTTGGGGAGCCCGCTCTCGCCGAACCGGGGGAGGTTGCCGGTGGTCTCGGACGCGGGGGAGTCCGAGGGGGCGGGGACGGCTTCCGTTGCCGTCGTGGCAGCCGTTTCGTGCGTGGGTTCCGGCTCGGGCCTCGGCTCGGATGTCAGCCGGGGCGCCGGCTGGGGCGCCGGCTCCGGGGTCCGGGTGAGGAGCTCCTGCGGGAGCATCATCAGGGCGCCCGTGCCGCCGCGCGCGGACGGCCGGAACGACACGGTCAGACCGTGCTTACGGGCCAGTCGGCCGACGACGGCGAGGCCGAGCCGGGTGCCGGAAAGACCCGTCAGGTCCTGGTTGACGGCCGACACCGCGCGCTCGGCGCGGCGCAGCTGCACATCGCTCATGACCAGGCCGCTGTCCTCGACGGTCAGGACGATGCCGGCCGGCACCTCCTCGACGTACACATGGACCTCCGCCGTGGGCGGCGAGAAGTTGGCGGCATTGTCGAGGAGTTCGGCGAGTGCGTGCATGACGCCCTCGGCGGCGTGGCCGGCGACCGCGACATCGCTGGTCGAGTGGAGACGTACCCGCTGATAGCCGCTGATCCGGCCCATCGCGCCGCGCAGGATCGACTCCATCACGATCGGCTTCGCCCAGCGCCGGCCGGAGCGGGCGCCGGTCAGCACGGCGATGGAGTCGGCGAGCCGGCCCGCCTGGGCGGTGCGGTGGTCCAGATGGAGCAGATCGCCGAGCACGTCCTCGGCGGGGTGCCGGTGCTCCATCTCGCGCAGGTCGGCGAGCATGCTGGTGGCCAGGGCCTGCATCCGGCCCGCGGCGTTGGCGCAGGCGGCGACCGCGGCGGAACGCTCGGTGTCGCTGCGGGCCGCGCGGGCGCCGAGCCGCTCGACCTCGGCGGTGAGCCGTTCGGTATCGGCGGCGGCCTGCGAGGCGATCCTCGCGGTCTCGGCCTCGGCGGCGGCCTTGATCCGGGCGGTCTCGGCGGTGAACCGCTGGCCCTCGACCGCGGAGGCGGAGACGAGCCGGCTGATCTCGCCGGTGAACCGCTGGGTCTCCGCCGCGAGACGGGCGCGCAACCGGTTCGCGGTGGCGCGGGCATGGACGGCGGCGGCCACGGCGGCGGACAGCAGCACGGCGCAGGCGCCTGCCCCCCAGGCAAGCGTGGTCCGTACCGAGTCGGGGGCGGCGACGACCGCCCACAGGCACAGGGATCCGGTGACGGCCAGTGATATCAGCAGGGCCAGTGCGGCCGGCCGGGATGAGGGGCTCAAGTGCAGTCCTTGGGGCGGACGGGGTAAACGGGACGGACAGGGCAGGAAGGTCCAACGGTTCTGATCGGGACAGTTCTGTACGACAGGGACGAACGCGACAACTGGAGCTGACAATTCCAAGGCAAGTCATGGTCACTATATGAGAATTGACGCTCCATTTGGGAAGCGCTTGTGGCGTTCTCTGTCACGTATGTGACCACGCATCCGACGTACTCCGACGTATTGACGTATTCGGGGGAATCGCGCGGGCGCGGGGCCGCCGAGTGGCCGGATCAACGGCATCCTGGGCCCATGGCCGCACATCGCAAACCGCCGGAATCCGCCGCACTCGCACAGGCCCTGAGCGCCGCGGTCCGCGGAGAGGTCGACTTCGGCCCCACCGCAAGGGCGTTGACGACGATGGATGCCTCCAACTACCGCCGCGTACCGCTCGGCGTCGTCACCCCGCGCGACGCCGACGACGTGGCCGCCGCGCTCGCCGTCTGCCGTTCGCACGCCGTGCCCGTGGTCCCGCGCGGCGGCGGCACCTCCATCGCCGGTCAGGCCACCGGCACCGGCGTCGTCCTCGACCTCACCCGCCATATGCGGAAGATCGTCGAGCTGGACGCCGAATCCCGTACAGCGGTCGTCCAGCCGGGCGTGATCCTGGACGACCTGTGCACCGCCGCCGCCCCGTACGGCCTCACCTTCGGCCCCGACCCCTCCACGCACAGCCGCTGCACGCTCGGCGGCATGATCGGCAACAACTCCTGCGGCGCGCACTCGGTCGCGTGGGGCACCACGGCCGACAATGTGAGCGCCCTGACCGTGGCCCGCTACGGCGGCGACACGCTGCGTCTGGGCCGGGCAGGGGAGGCCGAACCCCCCACCGGACTCCCCGGACTCCCCGGACTCCCCGAACTCATCGGCGAGAACCTCGCCCTCCTGCGCACCGGTTTCCCCGAGCTCCCGCGCCGTATCTCCGGATACGCCCTGGACGCACTCCTGCCCGAGCGCGGAACCGACCTCGTCCGCGCCTTCTGCGGCAGCGAGGGCACGCTCGGTGTGGTGACGGAGGCGACCGTACGACTGGTCGAGGCACCGGTGGCCCGCGCGCTAGCCGTACTCGCATACGCCGACGAGTCCGCGGCCGCTGAAGCCGCCTGCGGCCTGCTGCCGTTCCACCCCCTGACTGTGGAGGGCATGGCCGCCGATCTCGTGCGGGAACCGGCCGGGCTGCCGCGCGGAGGTTCCTGGCTCTTCGTCGAGACCGGTGGCGCCACCCCGGCCGAGGCCCGGGCGCACGCCGGGCGCATCCTCCGTGCGGCCGACGCGCCGGCCGGCATGGTCGTCACCGACCCCGCCGGACAGCGGGCCCTGTGGCGCATCCGCGAGGACGCCGCCGGCACCGCCACACGGATGCCGGACGGCACGGAGGCCTGGCCCGGCTGGGAGGACTGCGCCGTACCGCCCGCCCGCCTCGGCCCGTACCTCCGCGACTTCCGTGCCCTGCTCACCGCCCACGGACTGCGCGGCACCCCGTACGGGCACTTCGGCGACGGCTGCATCCATGTCCGGATCGACTTCGATCTGCTGAACCCCGAGGGAGTGGTCCGCTTCCGCCGCTTCTCCGAGGAGCTGGCGGACCTGGTCGTCGCGCACGGCGGATCACTGAGCGGGGAACACGGCGACGGCCTGGCCCGGGCCGAACTGCTCCCACGTATGTACGGAGACGAACTGGTCGCTCTCTTCTCCCGGTTCAAGAACATCTGGGATCCGTACGGCGGCATGAACCCCGGCATCCTCACCCACCCCGCCCGGCTCGACGAGAACCTCCGCTTCGAGGTGCTGCCAAGGCGCCCGGTGGACGTCACGTTCGGCTACCCGCACGACGGCGGAGACTTCTCCGCGGCGGTACGCAGATGCGTGGGCGTCGCCAAATGCCGTACGGCGGAGCCGGCGGGCGCGGGCGTGATGTGCCCGTCGTTCCGGGCGACCGGCGAGGAGGCCCACTCCACCCGCGGCCGGGCCCGCCTGCTGCACGAGATGCTGGCGGGCGAGGTGATCACGGACGGCTGGCGGTCGACGGAGGTGCGCGACGCGCTCGATCTCTGCCTGTCCTGCAAGGGCTGCCGCAGCGACTGCCCGGTGGGTGTCGACATGGCCACGTACAAGGCGGAGTTCCTGCACCACCACTACCGGGGGCGGCTGCGCCCGGCCGCCCACTACGCGATGGGACGGCTGCCGGCCTGGCTGCGTGCGGCGGCCCCGTTCGCACCCGTCCTGAACGCCCTGGCCCGGGTCCGCCCGCTGGCGGCCCTGGCCAAACGGCTGGCGGGCATCGCCCCGGAGCGGACGCTCCCGCTACTGGCGCGGGAGACGTTCACCCGGTGGGTCCGCAAGGGCTGGGACGGGAAGACGCGAATCCTGTCGGACGGCCGGTGGAGGGTCCGGACGGTGACCGTCTGGCCGGACACCTTCACGACGTACCTGTCCCCGGAGGTCGGAAAAGCGGCGGTCCGGGTCCTCGATGCGGCGGGCCGCACAGCCGTGTACCCCGGCCGGGGCGTGTGCTGCGGCCTCACGTACGTGTCCACGGGCCAGCTCGACAAGGCCCGCAAGGTCATGCGCCGGACCCTGGACCGGATGGGTGTCCGTCTCGGCGATCCGCTCGTCGTCCTCGAACCGAGCTGCGCCGCGACTCTCCGCACGGACCTTCCCGAACTCCTCCCCGACGACCCACGCGCGGCCGAACTCGCGGGGTCGGTCAGGACGTTGGCGCAGTACCTGGAGGAGTACGTCCCCGACTGGCAACCGCCGCGCCTGGACCGCCCGGCCACTGGCCAGACCCACTGCCACCAGCACGCGGTCCTGGGCGACGCGGCGGACCGCCGTCTGCGCGAACGGGCCGGACTGACCGGTGAGTTGAGCGGCGGCTGCTGCGGACTGGCCGGAAATTTCGGCTTCGAACGGGGCCACTGGGCGGTATCGGCGGCCTGCGCGGAGGAGACCTTGTTGCCATCGGTACGGGCCGCGGAGCCCGGCACGGAGTTCCTGGCGGACGGCTTCTCCTGCCGGACGCAGCTGGAGCAACTGGGCGGTGTGCGGGCGAGACATCTGGCAGAGGTACTGGCGGAGGGCCTGAACAACGAGACCCCGTCCGCGGGACCTCCCGGCCCTTAGGCTCCGCCCCCGCCCCTCCTCCCACGGCCTTGGGGAACATCGGTACAGCGGTGCCGTGGCCCGCGGCGTGTCTTCAGCGCCCCCCGCGGTCGAGAGCGGCGACCTCGCGTACGGCCTCGGCGACGGCCGGGGAGTCCTTCTTGAGGATCGCATCGTGGTTGCTGGCGACCTTCGCGCTGATCCTGATGTTCGCGTTGCGGGCCACGGCACCCCAACTGGGCGACTGTGCGCGGAAATTCCCTCATTCCGCGGCGTCTCGCCCCACGATCTCGCGGGCGAGCGCGGCGAGCTTCGGCAGTGCGGGATGGCCGGGGGCGTCGCGCCGCGCGAGCAGGACCGGGACGGTCGGGGCGTCGACGAGCGGGCGGTAGGCGACCCCGGAGTGCGGATGCATTTCGGCGGTGGACGCGGCGGAGACCCCGACGCCGCGCCCCGCCGCGATGGCGGTCAGCCAATCGTCGGTGTTGGCGACGGTGAGGGTCGCGGCGGGTCTGGCATCCGGTGGCCACAGGTCGACGGTGGTGGTGCCGGAGACCGTGTTGAGGACGACGGTGCCGCCCGCCAGATCGGCGAGACGGAGCATGGCGCGGGCGGCGAGCGGCCCGTCCGCGGCCACCGCCGCCACCCGGTCCTCGTCGAAGAGCACCTCGGTGACGAGCCCCGGCGCCTCGACCGGTCCCCGCAGCAACGCCGCATCGACCTCGCCGCGGGTGAGCCCGGCGGTGCGGTCGTCGATCCGCAGCAGTTCGAGCGGGGTCTGCGGATACCGCTCCTGCCAGCGTCGGAGCAGGGGTGTGGTGTACGGGCCGAACGCCGACCAGGCGTGTCCGAGCCGCAGCGGCCAGTGGCGCAGCCTGCCGGAGTCGAGCGCCTCGTCGAAGGCGGCGACCGCGGCGGCGGCCTTGTCGCGGAAGACGACTCCCTCGGGGGTGAGGGAGAGGTGGTGGGTGGAGCGGTCGACGAGCCGGACGCCGAGGTGTTGCTCCAGGGCGGCGAGGGTGCGGGAGACGGCGGGCTGGGTGAGCCGGAGCGCGGCTGCGGCGCGTGTGACATTGCCCGCTTCGGCGACGGCGAGGAAGGCGCGCAGGTGACGCAGCTCGACGGCGCGGCCGGGGCCCTGTCCTGTGCTCATGCGTGTGGAGCATAACGAGAGCGCAATCGGCATTTCACGTGCCGCGCTGACGTCTCTACGGTGAAGAAACGAGCCGCACCGCAGGAGTGCAGTATCTTCAATTGCCAAGTGCAACACATTGAACTCTTCGAGGATGAAGGCAGCCCGTGAAAGACCAGCGCAGTGCCGTGGAGCCGGCCGCAGCAGCCGTCGCCGTACCGGAGGCGGTGTCCGCCCTCGACGGCACGGGCCCCGCACGTCCGGGCGGCCGCAGGGCGGCGCTCGCTCCGGTGGCGCTGGTGGTCGCGGGCGGGCTCTCCGTCCAGTTCGGCTCGGCGGTCGCGGCGCTGCTGATGCCGCGGGCGGGTGCGCTCGGCGTGGTCACGCTCCGGCTGGCGGTCGCCGCGGTCGTGCTGCTGGTGGTCTGCCGCCCGAAGTTGCGTGGCCACTCACGGGCCGACTGGGGCACAGTGGTCGCGTTCGGCGTCGCGATGGGCGCTATGAACATGCTCTTTTACCAAGCACTCGACCGCATTCCGCTGGGCGTGGCCGTCACCCTGGAGGTGCTCGGACCGCTCGCGCTCTCGGTCGTCGCCTCCCGCCGCCTGATCAATCTCGTCTGGGCGGGGCTCGCCCTGGGCGGAGTGTTCCTCCTGGGCGGTGGAGGCTTCGACCGCCTGGACCCGGTCGGCGCGGCGTTCGCACTCGGTGCCGGGGCGATGTGGGCGGCGTACATCGTCTTCAGCGCCCGCACCGGCCGCCGCTTCCCGCAGGCCGACGGCCTGGCCCTGGCGATGGCGGTTGCCGCGATCCTGTCGCTTCCGCTGGGCATCCTGGAGTCGGGCGCGAAGCTCGCGGTCCCGTCGACTCTCGCGATGGGCGCGGCGGTGGCGCTGATGAGCTCGGTGCTGCCGTACACGCTGGAACTGATGGCGCTGCGCCGGCTGCCCGCGCCGACGTTCGCGGTACTGATGAGCCTGGAACCGGCCATCGCGGCGACGGCCGGTTTCCTGATCCTCGATCAGGCGCTGACGGCCACCGACGCCCTTGCCATCGCACTGGTCATCGGGGCGAGCATGGGCGCGGTACGCAGCCAGGTACGGGGCATGCGGAGCCAGAACCACACCTGACGGTCCGCCCTGCGGTGCGGCGGGACTTCGGCAGGACGGATCAGCGGATCACGGAAGGCTCCCGACAGGGCCGGCCGGGGCCACGTACGCATGCAACCGGGCCGGACGCCCGTCGGCCGTGGTCCAGTCGTCGGTGCGGCTGCCGACGTATCGCCACCCGGCGCGCTCATAGAGTGCGATGGCGGCCGCCCCGCCGTCCTCGACCTCCAGAACGAGCCGCACGCCGTCGGCTGCTGCCGACGCCGTCACCATGTCGAGCAGCGCGCCGCCCACCCCGCGGCGACGGGCCTCGGAGCGCGCGAAGAGCCGGGCGACCGAGGCCAGGTCTGCCGCGGGCAGACCGGTCTCCTTCGCCAGGACATCCTCCGTGCGCGTGAGTGCCACATGCCCCAGCACCGTCGGGCCGTCCACCGCCACCCAGGCGTCGAGCAGCCCATGAGGGGTGAGCCAGGCCCCCGGGTCGGCCGGCCATTCGACCGGGTAGCGGTCTGCCTCGTGCACGGTGGCCAGCGCGTCGACGCACGCTTCCATGTCGTCGCCGCGACGGCGGCGGATCTCTATTGCACCCATTGCCCGATACTCACACGACGCCGTGCCCGTCTCGCCGCTGCGAGGCAAAGGGTGATCGCGAACGTGACACATCGGACCCGAGTGTCACGTTCGCGAGACCGGCCCGCATGGTGGCACCGTGCGCAGGCCGGCACGGGATCGCACAGTCGGAAAACAATGCAAGCACGCTTGCTTGTTTATGGGTCCGCTGCCATGCTCCTGGGCACACCGCCTTGCCCCGAGGGGAGCGCACCGTGCCCGATGTCGCAGCCGTGATCGACGACATGCGCGATGAGAGCCAGGAACTCGACGTACTCGTACGGGGGTTGAGCGCCGGGCAATGGGCCGCTTCGACCCCGGCTCCCGGCTGGAGCATCGCGCACCAGATCGCCCATCTCACCTGGACCGACGAGGTCGCACTGCTCGCCGCCACCGATGCCGGTGCCTTCGCCGCGGAGGTGGCCGAGGCCATGGAGGCGCCCGAATCCTTTGTCGACCGGGGCGCGGAGGAACTGGCCGTACTCGCCCCGGACACACTGCTCGCGCGGTGGCGCGACGGGCGGGTGCGGCTCGAAGCGGCGCTGCGGGACGCACCCGCCGGTACCCGTATTCCCTGGTACGGGCCGCCGATGAGCGTCGCTTCCATGGCGACCGCCCGGATCATGGAGACCTGGGCACACGGCCAGGACATCGCCGACGCCCTCGGGGTCACCAGGACCCCCACCGCCCGGCTGCGGCACGTCGCCCGGATCGGGGTGCGGGCCAGGGACTACGCCTACCTGGTACGGGGCATCAAGGCGCCCGAGGAGGAGTTCCGGGTCGAACTCCTGGCCCCGGACGGAGAGCTGATCGCCTTCGGGGCCGAGGACGCACCGCAACGCGTCACCGGGCCGCTGGCCGACTTCTGCCTTCTCGTCACCCAGCGCGCCCACCGCGACGACCTCGCCGTCCGGGCCGTCGGGCCCGACGCCGACCAGTGGCTCGACATCGCCCAGGCGTTCGCCGGGCCCGCCGGACCCGGCCGCGCACCCCGGGGAGGCGGCAAGTGACCGGACCGCTGCGCATCGGCAATGCCTCCGGGTTCTACGGCGACCGCTTCGACGCCGTACGAGAGATGCTCACCGGCGGGCCCCTCGACGTACTCACCGGGGACTATCTCGCCGAGCTGACCATGCTCATCCTCGGCCGGAGCCGGCTCAAGGATCCCGCGCACGGCTACGCCACCACCTTCCTGCGCCAGCTCGAAGAGGGCCTCGGGCTCGCCCACGAGCGCGGAGTGAAGATCGTCGCCAATGCCGGAGGGCTCAATCCGGCCGGACTTGCCGACGCCGTGCGGGAGTTGGCGCAGAAGGTGGGAGTGCCCGTACGGGTCGCCCATGTGGAGGGCGACAGCCTTCCCGTACCCGAGGGCTTCCTCACCGCCAACGCCTACCTCGGCGGCGCGGGCATCGCCGCCTGCCTCACCGCGGGCGCCGATGTCGTCGTCACCGGACGGGTCACCGACGCCGCCCTCGTCACCGGGCCCGCCGCCGCCCACTTCGGCTGGGGCCCCGGCGACCACGACGCCCTCGCCGGGGCCGTCGTCGCCGGACACGTACTGGAGTGCGGAACCCAGGCCACCGGGGGGAACTACTCGTTCTTCCGGGGCCATGACCTGCGCCGGCCCGGCTTCCCCGTCGCCGAGATCCATGCCGACGGGTCGTCCGTCATCACCAAGCACGACGGCACGGGCGGCGTCGTCGACATCGGCACCGTCACCGCCCAGTTGCTGTACGAGACCGGCGGGGCCCGGTACGCCGGACCGGATGTCACCGCCAGACTCGACACCGTGCGGCTGACCCAGGAAGGCCCCGACCGGGTACGGATCTCCGGCGTGCGCGGCGAGGCCCCGCCGCCCACACTCAAAGTCGGACTCAACCGGCTCGGCGGCTGGCGCAACGAAGTCGTCTTCGTGCTCACCGGGCTCGACATCGAGGCCAAGGCACAGCTCGTCAAGGACCAGTTCACGGAAGCACTCGACCGGTCCCGTACCCGACCCGCCGAGGTCCGTTGGGAGTTGGCCCGGACCGACCGGGCAGACGCCGACACCGAGGAGAGGGCCTGCGCCCTGCTCCGGCTCGTCGTGCGCGACCAGGACCCGGAGGCCGTCGGACGCGCGGTCTCCGGCGCGGCGATCGAGCTCGCCCTCGGCAGCTATCCGGGCTTCCATGTCACCGCCCCGCCCGGAAAGGGCGCACCGTACGGGGTGTTCGAGGCAGAGTACGTACCGGCCGGCGAGGTCCCGCACGTCGCCGTCCTGCCGGACGGACGGCGGGAGAGCCAGGAACATCCCGCACGGACGCAGCCCCTTAGGGAAGCCGGGGAGCCGCCGCTGCCCGAGCCCCTGCCGTCCGCCGGACCCACCCGGACCGCCCCGCTCGGCCGGGTCGCGGGTGCCCGCAGCGGCGACAAGGGCGGGGACGCCAACGTGGGGGTGTGGGCCGTCGGCGACGACGCCTGGCGGTGGCTTGCCCATGAGCTGACCGTCGAACGGTTCCGGGAGCTGCTTCCGGAGACCGCCGACCTCACCGTCGTACGCCATGTCCTGCCGAACCTGCGCGCCCTGAACTTCGTCGTGCACGGGCTGCTCGGTGAGGGCGTCGCCGCCCGGCACCGGTTCGATCCGCAGGCCAAGGCAGTGGGGGAGTGGCTGCGCTCCCGGCACCTCCCCATCCCCGTATCGCTGCTGGAAGCCGCCCACGCACCGGAGGTGAACGCATGACCGTCCTGCCCACCGGGCTCGACACCGCGAGCCCCGAATACGCCGCGAACCGTGCGGCCATGCTCGCGAAACTCGACGAGCTGGCCGGCGAGCACACCAAGGCGCAGGCGGGCGGCGGTGAGAAGTACACCGAGCGGCACCGCTCGCGCGGAAAGCTCCTGGCCCGGGAGCGGATCGAGCTGCTGATCGACGAGGACACCCCGTTCCTGGAGCTGTCACCGCTCGCCGCCTGGGGGAGCGAGGCCCCCCAGTACACAGTCGGCGCCTCGCTCGTCACCGGGATCGGGGTGGTGTCGGGCGTGGAGTGCCTGATCACCGCCAACGACCCGACCGTACGCGGCGGAGCCTCCAACCCCTGGACCCTGAAGAAGGCCCTGCGGGCGAACGAGATCGCCTTCGCCAACCGGCTGCCCTGCATCAGTCTCGTCGAGTCCGGGGGCGCCGATCTCCCGTCGCAGAAGGAGATCTTCATCCCGGGCGGGGCGCTGTTCCGCGACATCACCCGGCTGTCGGCGGCCGGCATCCCGACCGTGGCCGTCGTCTTCGGGAACTCGACCGCCGGTGGGGCTTACGTCCCCGGCATGTCCGACCACACCGTCATGATCAAGGAGCGGTCCAAGGTGTTCCTCGGCGGACCACCCCTGGTGAAGATGGCGACCGGCGAGGAGAGCGACGACGAATCGCTCGGCGGCGCCGAGATGCACGCCCGCACCTCCGGGCTCGCCGACCACTTCGCCGTCGACGAGCAGGACGCGCTGCGCCAGGCCCGCCGGATCGTCGCCCGCCTCAACTGGCAGAAGGCACACGCGGATCCGGGACCGGCCGAACCACCGAAGTACGACGAGGACGAGCTGATCGGCATCGTGCCCGGCGATCTGAAGGTGCCCTTCGACCCGCGCGAGGTCATCGCCCGGCTCGTCGACGGCTCCGACTTCGACGCGTTCAAGCCGCTGTACGGGACCAGCCTGGTGACCGGATGGGCCACGCTTCACGGCTATCCCGTCGGCATCCTCGCCAATGCGCAAGGTGTGCTGTTCAGCGAGGAGTCGCAGAAGGCCGCCCAGTTCATCCAGCTCGCCAACCAGCGCGACATCCCACTGCTCTTCCTGCACAACACCACCGGCTACATGGTCGGCAAGGAGTACGAGCAGGGCGGCATCATCAAACACGGCGCGATGATGATCAACGCGGTGTCGAACTCCAAGGTCCCGCATCTGTCCGTGCTGATGGGCGCCTCGTACGGGGCCGGGCACTACGGCATGTGCGGACGGGCGTACGACCCGCGCTTCCTCTTCGCCTGGCCCAGCAGCAAGTCCGCCGTCATGGGGCCGCAGCAGCTCGCCGGGGTGCTGTCCATCGTCGCCCGCGCCTCCGCTGCCGCGAAGGGACGGCCGTACGACGACGAGGCCGATGCCGGACTGCGCGCCATGGTCGAGCAGCAGATCGAGTCCGAGTCGCTGCCGATGTTCCTCTCCGGGCGGCTGTACGACGACGGGGTCATCGACCCGCGCGACACCAGGACCGTCCTCGGGATGTGCCTGTCCGCGATCCACACCGCCCCGGTCGAAGGCGCCCGCGGCGGCTTCGGAATCTTCCGGATGTGAGGCCACAGATGATCTCCACACTGCTCGTTGCCAACCGGGGCGAGATCGCCTGCCGGATCTTCCGCACGTGCCGTGCGCTGGGCATCGCCACCGTCGCCGTGTACTCCGACGCGGACGCCGACGCACTGCACGTACGGGAGGCGGACACCGCCGTACGGCTGCCGGGCGCCGCCCCGTCCGACACCTATCTGCGCGGTGACCTCGTCGTACGCGCCGCGCTGGCGGCGGGCGCCGACGCCGTCCACCCCGGGTACGGCTTCCTCTCCGAGAACGCCGGATTCGCCGGGGCCGTGCAGGACGCCGGTCTCGTCTGGGTGGGGCCGCCGGTCAAGGCCATCGAGCTGATGGCGTCCAAGACCCGCGCCAAGGAGCTGATGGCCGCCGCCGGGGTGCCGCTGCTCGCGCCCGTCGACACGGAGAAAGTCACCGCCGACGACCTTCCGCTGCTGCTGAAGGCGGCAGCGGGCGGCGGCGGACGCGGAATGCGGATCGTACGTGAACTCACCGATCTATCCCGTGAGTTGACGGCCGCCTCCGCCGAGGCCGCTGCCGCCTTCGGGGACGGCGAGGTCTTCGCGGAGCCGTACGTGGAGCGGGGCCGGCACGTCGAGGTCCAGGTCATGGCCGACGAGCACGGCGGGGTCTGGGCGCTCGGCACCCGGGACTGCTCGCTCCAGCGACGCCACCAGAAGGTCGTCGAGGAGGCCCCCGCACCCGGTCTCGACGACGCGCTGCGGACCCGGCTGCACGATGCCGCCGCGGCCGCCGCCCGCGCCGTCGGCTACCGGGGCGCGGGCACCGTCGAGTTCCTCCTCGCGGCCGACGGACGGCCGTACTTCCTGGAGATGAACACCCGCCTCCAGGTCGAACACCCCGTCACCGAAGCCGTCTTCGGGCTCGACCTCGTTGCCCTCCAACTGCGCATCGCGGAAGGCGAACCGCTGCCCGCCACCGCACCCCCCGAGCCGCACGGCCACGCCGTCGAGGCCCGCCTCTACGCCGAGGACCCCGCCCGCGACTGGCAGCCGCAGACCGGAGCACTGCTCACACTGGATGTGCCGGACGAACCCGGACTGCGCCTCGACACCGGATACACCGGCGGCGACACCATCGGCGTGCACTACGACCCGATGCTCGCCAAGGTCATCGCCCACGCCCCCACCCGGGGCGAAGCCGTACGCCTCCTCGCCCGCGCCCTGGAACGCGCCCGCATCCACGGCCCGGTCACCAACCGCGACCTGCTCGTACGGTCGCTGCGCCACCCCGACTTCCGCGCCGCCCGCCTCGACACCGGCTTCTACGACCGCCACCTGGACACCCTCACCCCCGCCCCGGACGAAGCGGACCACCGCACCGCCGCCCTGGCCGCCGCCCTCGCCGACGCCGCCACCCGACACGACGGCCCCGGTCCCGCCCGCTTCGGCGCCTGGCGCAACATCTCCTCGCAACCCCAGGTCAAGCGCTACCGCGCCGAACCCGACGGCACCGAACACCTGGCCGCCTACCGCACCACACGCACCGGCCCCGTCCCCGAAACCGGAGAGCGGGTCATCGCCGCCCGCCCCGACCACGTCACCCTCGAAGTCGGCTCGGTCACCCGCCACTTCGCCATCACCATCCACCGGGACAAGGCGTACGTGGACACCGCCACCGGCTCGTACACCTTCACCGCCCTGCCCCGCTTCACCGACCCCACCGACCGGACCGAACCCGGCTCGCTGCTCGCCCCCATGCCCGGCACCGTCGTCCGCATCGCGGACGGCCTCGAAGCAGGGGCGACGGTCGAAGCCGGGCAGCCACTGATCTGGCTGGAGGCGATGAAGATGGAACACCGCATCCTCGCCCCCGCCTCCGGCACCCTCACCGCACTGCACGCCGCCCCCGGCCTCCAGGTGGAGGTCGGCGCCCTGCTCGCCGTCGTCACCGAACCCGCAGACCCTGAGGAGAACGCATGAGCACCGTCCTCGAAACCGAAGAGCACCAGGCCCTGCGCGCAGCCGTCGCCGCCCTCGGAAAGCGCTACGGGCGGGACTACATGACCTCCGTCGTACGCGACGGAGCCCACCCCCGCGAGCTGTGGACCGAAGCCGCCAAGCTCGGCTACCTCGGCGTGAACCTCCCGGAGGAGTACGGCGGCGGAGGCAGCGGCATGGCCGAACTCTCCATTGTCCTGGAAGAGTTGGGCGCGGCCGGCAGTCCGCTCCTCATGATGGTCGTCTCCCCCGCCATCTGCGGCACCGTCATCGCCCGCTTCGGCACCGAAACCCAGAAGCGGCAGTGGCTCCCCGGCCTCGCCGACGGCAGCCTCATCATGGCCTTCGGCATCACCGAACCCGACGCGGGCTCCAACTCCCACCGCATCACCACCACCGCCCGCAAGGATGGCGAGGACTGGCTGCTCACCGGGCGCAAGGTCTTCGTCTCCGGCGTCGACATCGCCGACGCCACCCTCATCGTCGGCCGCACGGAGGACGCCAGGTCCGGCAGGCTCAAGCCCTGCCTGTTCATCGTCCCGCGCGACACACCCGGCTTCCGGCGTTCGCAGATCGACATGGAACTCCAGGCCCCGGAGAAGCAGTTCGAGCTGGCCCTCGACGATGTACGGCTGCCCGCCGACGCCCTTGTGGGAGGGGGTACCTCCCACAAGGGCGAAGCCGAGAGCGGGGGAGAGGACGCCGGACTGCTCCAGCTCTTCGCCGGGCTCAACCCCGAACGCATCATGACCGCCGCATTCGGCATCGGCATGGGCCGTTACGCAATCGCCCGCGCCGTCGAGTACGCGAAGACCCGCCAGGTGTGGAAGGAACCCATCGGATCCCACCAGGCCATCGCCCACCCCCTCGCCCAGGCCCACATCGAACTGGAACTGGCCCGGCTGATGATGCAGAAAGCCGCCCGGCTGTACGACGACGGCGACGACACCGGTGCCGGCGAGGCCGCCAACATGGCGAAATACGCGGCCGGCGAAGCCTGCGTCAAAGCCGTCGACCAGGCCGTACACACCCTCGGCGGCAACGGCCTCACCCGTGAATACGGCCTCGCGTCCCTGATCACCGCCGCCCGCGTCGCCCGGATCGCACCCGTCAGCCGGGAAATGATCCTGAACTACGTGTCCCATCAGTCCCTGGGTCTCCCCAAGTCGTACTGACGCGGGACACCCTGTCTCTCCACGCCGCAGCTGCCCACCGCGGCTCCCGCCGCGTTCGAGAAGCCCCGCGAGAAAGAGACCGACACATGACGCCGCTCGCCGAACCCACCCACGACCGGGGCATCACCACCCTCACCCTCGACTCACCGGCCAACCGCAACGCACTCTCCGCGCAACTGGTCGGCGAGCTCTCCACCGCCCTGGACACGTGCGCGGCCGACGACACCGTACGAGCCGTCGTCCTCACCCACACCGGCAACACGTTCTGCGCGGGCGCCGACCTCACCGGACCGCCCGACCCGGCAGCCTTCGTCGCCCTGATGCGGCAGATCGTCACACTGCCCAAGCCCGTCGTCGCCCGGGTCACGGGACACGTCCGGGCGGGCGGCCTCGGACTGCTCAGCGCCTGCGACATCTCCGTGGCAGGCCCCGGCGCCTCGTTCGCCCTCACCGAATCCCGGCTCGGCCTCGCCCCCGCCGTCATCTCCATGCCGCTGCTGCCCCGCACCGACCCGCGCGCCGCCGCCCGCTACTACCTCACCGGCGAACGCTTCGACGCGTCCGAAGCGGCCCGCATCTCCCTGATCACGATCGCCGTCGGGTCCGCCGAGGACATCGACAAGGCACTCGTACCCGTACTGGACGGACTGCGCAGAGCCTCACCACAGGGGCTGGCAGCATCGAAGGAGCTGGTCACAGCTACTGTGCGGATAAGTTTCGACCAGTACGCCGAAGACCTCATCGCCCGCTCGGCAGCACTCTTCGCCTCCGCCGAGGCACGGGAAGGGATGACGGCCTTCCTCGAACGACGGGACCCCGCATGGGTGTTGTGACGCCCTCCACCGACAGGACCCCCAAGCAGGACCGCAGCCGCGCCACCCGCCGGCGACTCCTCGAAGCCGCGGTCGCCTGCCTCGCCGAACACGGCTGGGCAGGCTCCACCGTCTCCGTCGTCGCCGAACGCGCAGGCGTCTCCCGCGGCGCCGCCCAGCACCACTTCCCCACCCGCGAGGACCTGTTCACCGCAGCCGTCGAATACGTCGCCGAGGAACGCTCCGCCGCCCTGCGCGCCCTGCCCGTCCAGGGCCGCACGGCCGTCGTCGCCGCCCTCGTCGACCTCTACACGGGCCCGCTCTTCCGCGCCGCACTCCAGCTCTGGGTCGCCGCGTCCAACGAGGAACAACTCCGCCCCCGCGTCACCGAACTCGAAGCCCGAGTCGGCCGCGAGACCCACCGCATCGCCGTCGAACTCCTCACCGCCGACGAAACCAGGCCCGGCGTACGCGAAACCGTCCAGGGCCTCCTCGACATGGCCCGCGGCCTGGGCCTGGCCAACGTACTCACCGACGACACCGCCCGGCGTCAGAAGGTCGTGGCACAGTGGGCGGAGCTGCTGGACGACGCACTCGACTGAGCCGGGGCCGACAGGCCTGCCGGCCCCGGACCTCACATCACGGGTTCAGTTGCCCAGATCCGTGATCTGCTCGAACCCCTCGATCTCCCGGGGATCACGCGACCCCGGCCCGACATACCTCGCCGACGGCCGCACCAGCCGCCCCGTCCGCTTCTGCTCCAGAATGTGCGCCGACCAGCCCGCCGTACGCGCACACGTGAACATCGACGTGAACATGTGCGCCGGAACCTCCGCGAAGTCCAGCATGATCGCCGCCCAGAACTCCACGTTCGTCGCCAGCACCCGGTCCGGGCGACGCGCGTGCAACTCCTCCAGCGCCGCCTTCTCCAGCGCCTCCGCCACCTCGAAGCGCGGCGCGCCCAGCTCCTTCGCCGTACGCCGCAGAACACGCGCCCGCGGGTCCTCCGCCCGGTAGACCCGGTGCCCGAAGCCCATCAGCCGCTCACCCTTGTCCAGGGCCTTCTTCACATACGCGGTGGCATCCCCGGTCCGCTCGATCTCCTCGATCATGCCGAGGACCCGGGACGGCGCACCACCGTGCAGCGGCCCCGACATCGCGCCCACCGCACCCGAAAGCGCCGCCGCCACATCGGCGCCGGTCGACGCGATGACCCGGGCGGTGAACGTGGAGGCGTTCATGCCGTGCTCGGCGGCCGACGTCCAGTACGCGTCGACGGCCTTGACGTGCTTGGGGTCCGGCTCACCGCGCCAGCGGATCATGAACCGCTCGACCACGGACTTCGCCTTGTCGATCTCGCTCTGCGGAACCATCGGCAGACCCTGCCCGCGCGCCGACTGGGCGACGTACGAAAGCGCCATCACCGCGGCCCGCGCCAGATCGTTGCGCGCCGTCTCCTCGTCGATGTCGAGCAGCGGCTTCAGGCCCCACACGGGAGCGAGCATCGCCAGCGCGGACTGCACATCGACCCGGATGTCCCCGGAGTGCACCGGGATCGGGAACGGCTCGGCCGGCGGCAGCCCCGGGTTGAACGCCCCGTCGACCAGCAGACCCCAGACATTTCCGAACGACACATGGCCGACGAGATCCTCGATGTCGACACCGCGGTAACGGAGCGAACCGCCTTCCTTGTCCGGTTCGGCGATCTCCGTCTCGAACGCGATGACTCCCTCTAGTCCCGGTACGAAGTCGGACATGGCGGCTCCCTCAGGTCGGTGGCTGTACGGAGG
The DNA here is from genome assembly GCF_042882185.1 of Streptomyces sp. NPDC058239. Taxonomy (NCBI): domain Bacteria; kingdom Bacillati; phylum Actinomycetota; class Actinomycetes; order Kitasatosporales; family Streptomycetaceae; genus Streptomyces; species Streptomyces sp. NPDC058239. Next base: position 446,636 of record NZ_JBHVWS010000001.1, on the reverse strand, counting down.
CCACAGTGGCCTGCCCCAAGATATTGGCGGGTTCCCACGACGCGGGGAAGCGTGACATCCGGCACAGCTTCCCGATTCACCGATGACGGGTTGACACCCCTCCTTGCCGGGAAGACTCGGTCGCTGCGGCAGGATGACCCCGTGCCCACCGCAGACTCCCCCTCCGATTCCACCACCGATCCGGCCGCGATGCGCGAGCAGTACCGCTCCGTGGCCTTCACCGAGGACACGCTGCCTGCCGACCCGATGCAGCAGTTCGCCCACTGGTTCCGGCAGGTAGCCGTGGGCGGGGTGCTCCACGAGCCCAACGCCATGGTGGTCTCCACCGCCACCCCCGAGGGCCGGCCGTCCTCACGCACCGTGCTGCTGAAGAAGTACGACGAACGCGGCTTCGTCTTCTTCACCAACTACGAATCCCGCAAGGGCCGCGAACTGACCGCCAACCCGTACGTCTCGTTGCTCTTCCCCTGGCACCCGATGGCCCGCCAGGTCGTCGTCACCGGCACGGCGGCCCGCGTCGGCCGCGAAGAGACGGTCGCCTACTTCCGCACCCGTCCGCACGGCTCCCAGCTGGGCGCCTGGGCGAGCGCCCAGTCGACGGTGATCGGCTCCCGCGACGAGCTGATCGAACGCTACGAGGAACTGGCCGCCCGCTATCCGGAGGGCGAACATGTCCCCGCGCCCCCTCAGTGGGGCGGTTTCCGCGTGGTCCCCGACACGATCGAGTTCTGGCAGGGCCACGAGAACCGGCTGCACGACCGGCTGAGGTATGTACGCGAGGGCGAGAAGTGGCGCGTCGAGCGCCTGTGCCCGTAATCCGCCCCATTCCCCTCCGGACATGCAGAAACCCGCAGGCTCTGGTTCCTCCGTGCACGAAGGAGCCGGCCGGACTTACCGGCGAGCCTGCGGGTCGGTGACTGCTTGGGTTTCGGCAGACAGCCTGCCGAGGTGCACTGTGTGCGACGACGGGCTGTCAGCCCGCAGCCACCTCACGAATCCGATAAGACTGCACTTTTCGGATCACCTCCTCTCAACGTGTACGGCACACACTAGGAACCCTTCCGGGACCGCACAACCGAATTAAATGGACCGGCCTATTTCAGAGAAGTCGGTGTGCGCTGGGACACGTTCGAGTTCAATGGTCTGACGTGCGGTAATGCCGGATACGTCCTGCGGGGGGTACGGGATGAGTGCGTCCACGAGCAGTGGGACGACCGACGCGCTCGAGCCCGAAGAGGGTCCGAGGGCGGGGCCCGGGGCCGAGTTGCTTGCGGCGCTGCTCGACGGGATGGATGCGGCGCTCTGCGCGTTCGACGCGGACGGCACCATCACCCACTGGAACCGTGAGGCCGAGCGGATTCTGGGCTGGTCCGCCGAGGAGGCCGTGGGCCGGCCCGGGTTTGCCGGCTGGGCGGTGCGGCGGGCGGATGCGGGGGAGGTGCAGGGGCGGCTGATGGCGGCCATGGACGGTGCCGGTCGCCGGGTGCATGAGTTCGCCCTGCTGCGCAAGGACGGTGGGCGGGTGCTCGTGCGGACGCAGTCGGCGGGGGTCCGGGGTGCGGACGGGAAGCCGGCCGGGGTGTACTGCGCGTTCGGGGAGGTGCATGCGCAGATCGATCTGGAGCGGTCGATCGCGCTGAGTGAGGCGCTGTTCGAGGACGCGTCGTGGGGTGTGGTGCTCGTGGACGCCGATCTGCGCCCGACGGTCGTCAACGCACACGCGGCACGGGCGCTGGGCGGCGGTCGTACGACGCTGCTGGGCCGCCCGCTGGGGGAGTTGATCGCGCAGGGCGTCGAGGATCTGGAGGGCGCGCTGCAGCACGTACTCGCCGAGGGCGCACCGCCGGCGCCCGCCGAGTTGTGGGTGACGTTGCGGACGGCGGAGGGGGAGCGGCGGCATTGCTGGCGCAGTGGTTTTCTGCGGCTGGCGTCGCCGCTTGCGGAGGAGCCGGTCCCGTTGGGGGTCGGCTGGCTGTTCCAGGACGTGACCACGGAGAAGCTGGCGGCGCAGGAGGCGGACCGGGTGCGGTTCCGCTCGAACCAGTTGCACCGGGCTTCGCGGTCGGCGTCCGAGTGCGAGGACCCGATGGAGGCGGCGACGTCGTATCTGGACTATGCGCTCGCGGGTTTCGCCGACCATGTGCTGGCCGACCTGGTGGCGGGGGAGCGGTTGGTGCGGGTGGCGGCGACCCCGTCCGGTGAGCCGGGTCCGTGCCTGCTGGTGGCCGGCGGCGGTATTCCGCTGCGGTACACGCCGGGGCACCCGGCTCTTCAGGCGGTGGACCGTACGGGTTCGGTACGGTCCAGCGCGGGGGCGGGGCCCGGGGCCGGGGTGTGGGCGGCCGAACGGCAGTGGCCGGGGGATTCGGTGCACGCGCTGTGCGCGGTGCTGCGGAGCAGGGGGCGGACGCTGGGTGTGGTGACGTTTCTGCGCTCCGCTCATCGCACGGCCTTCGAACGCCCCGACGCGGCGTACGCGGAGAGCGTGGCGGTCCGGGTCGCGGCAGCGGTGGACCTGGCGCAGGTGACGAAGCGGCCGTAGGCGACGCGGTTGGGCCAGGGGTGTGCCGGGCCCCGTCGCGGAGCCCGGCACCGCCCCCGGCCGGGGCCCGTCCTCACGCCGCGTGCAGCGCCAGCGTCGGTGAGAGACGGGACGCCCGCACCGCCGGGTAGAGGCCCGCGATCGTGCCGATCACCAGCGTCGCGCCGAAGCCGCCGCCGACCGCCCACGGCGGCACCACCCAGGGCAGCCCGCCGGAGTACGCGTACACCCCGGTCGCCGCCGCGCCGAGCGCCACGCCCGCCAGGCCGCCCAGGCCGGAGAGCATCAGCGACTCCGTGACGAACTGGATGCGGATCTGGCCCCGGGTCGCGCCGAGCGAGCGGCGCAGCCCGATCTCGTACCGCCGCTCCAGCACCGAGATGATCATGGTGTTGGCGACCCCGACGCCGCCGACGAGCAGCGCGATGCCGCCCAGGCCCAGCAGCAGGCTGCTGAACGCCCCCTCGGTCGCCGCCTTCGCCCGGAGCGCCGACGACGGGTCGGTGACCTTCACGTTCTGCGGGTTCTGCGGGTCGACCGTCGCCGCCATGACCTTGCGCACGTCCTGTACCGCCGCGTCGGCCGAGCGCTCGTACACCGATGTGGGGTGGCCCTCGAAGCCCAGCAGGCGCTTCGCACCCTCCCAGCCGACCAGTGCGGAGCGTTCGATCTCCGGGGCGAGCGGCAGCGGGGCGAGGATGCCGACCACGGTGAAGTACCGGTCGCCGATCCACACCTGCCGGCCCGGAGCGGTGATGCCGAGACGCTCCGCGGAGACATGGCCGAGCACGACGGAGGGGTAGCGTCCGGTCGCGCTGTTGAGCCAGCTGCCGCTGCGGACCTCGCCGCGCAGCACCCGCAGCAGGTCGCCGGTGGTCGCCTTGACGGTGATCCCGCCCGTATCGTCCTTGTCGATCTTCTCGTTGCGGCGGGCGGTCGCGTCGAGGTCGGCGGTCGCGCCCACCCCCTGGACGCCTTTGATCCGGCCCACCATCCCGACCGCGTCCTCGGGCAGCTCGACGTCCTGCCCGGCGAACATCGAATCGCCGGGGGAGGCCACGAGCAGGTTGGTGCCCAGCTTGTCGAGCTCCCGGAGCAGCTGGGCCTGGCTGGAGGCGGAGATGCCCACCACCGAGATCATCGTCGCGATACCGATGGCGATGCCCAGGGCGGAGAGCACGACCCGCATCGGCCGGCTGCGCAGCCCCGCCGAGCCGACGTGCAGCACGTCCCGGGGGCCGAGCCGGGCCGCTTTCAGCCGCCCCCGCCCCCGGCCCCGGCCGCCGGCGTCGCGGTCCGCGCGCCGCGCCCTCACTGGTCCGCTCCCGTCGCGGCGGCGGAGCGGTTGTTTCCGGAGCCGTCGTGCACATCCGTGGACGGATCGTGCATGCCCGTGGACGGATCGCTTCCGTCCGCGGACGGATTGCGTACGTCCGCGACCACCTGGCCGTCCCGGATGCGCACCTCGCGCGGCAGGTCCCTGGCGATCTCGGTGTCGTGCGTGATGACCGCGATGGTGGCGCCCTCCCGGTTGAGGTCGCGCAGCAGCTTCATCACCGCTTCCCCTGATGCCGAGTCGAGCGCCCCGGTCGGTTCGTCGGCCAGCAGCAGCGCGGGTTCCCCCACGACGGCCCGTGCGATGGCGACCCGCTGTTTCTGTCCGCCGGAGAGCTGGTGCGGTTTGTGGTCGAGGCGGTCGGCGAGCCCGACCCGCTCCAGCGCTTCGGCGGCCCTGCGGCGGCGTACGGCACGGGACAGGCCCGAGTACAGCAGGCCTTCCGCGACGTTGTCGCGGGCGCTGACGCCCGGCACCAGGTGGAACGCCTGGAAGACGAAGCCGACGTGCTGGGCACGCAGCGCGGAGAGCCTGCGGTCGGAGAGCGCCGCCACGTCGTGCCCCGCGATGTGGACGGACCCGGCGGTGGGGCGGTCCAGGGTGCCGATGATGTGCAGCAGTGTGGACTTGCCGGAGCCGGACGGGCCGACGATGCCGAGGAGTTCGCCCTCCTCGACGGTGAGGTCCACCCCGCGCAGGGCGGCGACCGGGCCCGGGTACTCCTTGGTGACGCCCCTGAGGCCGACGACCGTGTTCATATCTTCGGCACCCCGACCTTCATGCCCTCGCGCAGCCCGCCGCCGGACACCTCGACCCGGCCCTCGGCGAACATGCCGAGTTCGACCTTCACGTCGCGGACCGTGCCGCCCTGGACGACCTGGAGGCCGAAGCCGCCGCCGGGCAGCGCGAGCAGCGCGTTCACCGGGACGCTGAGGACGTCCTTGTGCAGCTCGCCGGTCAGGTTCACCGTGACCGGCGCCTGGTCGAAGCCGCCGACCTTGGCCGGCTTGTCGAAGGAGACGGTCAGGGTGACCTTGGGGCTGTTGTCCTGCGGGTCGTTGCCGGGCTTCGCCGTCCGGCCGACCGAGGAGACCGCCCCGGCCGCGCTGCTGCCGTCCGGCAGATCGACGGTGACCTTGGTGCCCGCCTTGGCGAGCTGGCTCTCGGCGACGTCGAGCTCGAACGTCACGATGCGCTCGGAGCCGGTCGTGGTGAGGACCGGAGCGCCGGGCTGGGCCAGTTCGCCGACGGCCGCCTCGACGCTCTTGATCCGGACCTCCCCCGGGGCGAAGGCGATGTCCTGCGGCCCCACCGTTCCGGTCCGCTGGCTGTCGTGGGACTTCTGCCAGCGCTTGACGGCGGCCGCGGTCAGCTCGGTGTACTCGTCGTCCGGGGTGAAGCCGGTGTAGCCGAGCTCTACGAGATTGCGCTCCAGCTGCTCCACGTCCCGGCCCCGGTCGCCCGGCTTCAGCGTCCGGTACATCGGTCCCGAGCCGTACATCAGCCACACCGCCCGGCCGTCGACCTCGTACAGCCGCTCGTTCCGCTTGACGGTCGAGCCGGTGCGCGGGGTCCAGGTCATGGTGCCCGCCGCGCCCGCGTTGACCTTGCGCTGCTTGTCGTAGCCGAGCGTCCCGTCCGCCTGGGCGCTGTCGCGCAGGTCGCCGCGCTCGACCGCGGCGGTGGCCGGGGGCAGCCCGGTGTTCTTCGGGCCGCCCGTCTCCTCGGCGGAGCCGAACCGGGTGAGAGCCAGTGACCCGGCCGTCACGGCGAGCACCGCCGCGGCGGCCACCATGACGCGTCCGCGCCTCACCGCCCGGCGCCTTCGCACGCCGCGTTGGCCTTCTCGAACTTCTTCATGTCTTTCTGCTGCATCGCGGGCGCCTGCGCCATCCCGCCGTCGAACTTCGGGTCGGGCATGTCGATGCCGTTCTTGCGCATGCACCGGGCGAAGGCGAGCATCTTGTCCTTCTGGGCCTGGGTGATCTCCTTGGGCCCGCCGCCGACCGCCTTGTCCTGGCAGGCCTTGAACGCCTTCTCCATCTCCTTCTTGCTCTTGCCGCCGCCGTTGATGGTTATTCCGTGGCTGTTCTCGCCCGGCTTCGGCTCCGGGACGTCCAGACCCTGCTCCCGCAGGCACTTGCGGTGCTCCAGGGCCTGGTCCTCCTCCGTCTTCTTGGTGTCCGAAGCCGATCCGCCGCTCTTGGTTCCGCTTCCGCTTCCGCCGCCGTCGCCCGAGCAGGCGGTGGCCGACAGGACGACGGCGGCGGCGATCAGGCAGGCGGCGGCGACGCCGCGACTTTGTGCGCGGGAGGTGGTCCGGTGGAAAATGGTCGGGTTCATGAGGGCTCCTCGTCCGTTGCTGACAGGCCGGGTACGAACGGCTTGAGCGTGCGCGAGGACGCGGTTTCGTTTCTCTCAGCCCGGATGCTTACACCGACGAAACATCGCTTTGGGTTACACAGGACCCATGCGTGTGCTGGTGGTGGAGGACGAGGAATTCCTGGCCGGGATGATCGCCGAGGGGCTGCGCCGCGACGCCGTCGCGGTGGACATCGCCCCCGACGGCCGGGCGGCGCTGGACCGGCTTCGGTTCGGCGCGTACGACGTAATGATCCTCGACCGCGATCTGCCGGGGCTGCACGGCGACGAGGTGTGCCGGCGGGTCGTCGGCATGCGCCTGCTGACCCGGATCCTGATGCTCACCGCGTCCGGGACGGTACGGGACCGGGTGGCCGGCCTCGGGCTCGGCGCCGACGACTACCTGACCAAACCGTTCGCGTACGACGAACTCCTCGCCCGGGTCCTGGCGCTCGGCCGCCGTGCCCGCCCTGCTCTCCCGCCGGTCCTTCAACGGGCCGGGCTGACGCTGGACACCGCCCGCCGCCAGGTCTGCCGCGACGGCCGCTACCTCTCGCTCTCACGCAAGGAGTTCGCCGTGCTGGAGACCCTGCTGCGAGCCGAGGGCGCGGTCGTCAGCGGCGACGACCTGATCGAGGAGGTGTGGGAGGAGGACACCAGCTACCGCACCAACGCGGTCCGCGTCACGTTGTCCAAGCTCCGCGCCAAACTGGGCGCGCCCCCGGTGATCGAGACGGTTCCGGGGGCCGGCTACCGCGTCGGGGACGGCCTCGCCGACGGACCCGGGGACCACGGCCCCGCGACCGGACCGGTGAACGGGTCGGCGGACCAGCCGGACGACGACTCCGCGAACCGGCCGGGGGAGGGCCGGTGAGCAGCGAGCGCGCCCGGCTCACCGCGCTGTACGGCGGACTGCTGGTGCTGGCCGGCGCCCTGCTGGTGGGGCTGGTCTACCTGCTGGTCAGCGAGGGCCTCTACGCCAGTGTGCTGACCGCGGTGGGCCCCGCGGGGCCCCCCCGGGGCCCCCCCCCCCCCCCGCGCCTCGGGTCAGCCCCGGTAGATCGACTCGACCTCGTCCGCGAAGTCCTTCGCCACCACATTCCGCTTCAGCTTCAGCGACGGTGTGATGTGACCGGCCTCCTCGGTGAACTGGGAAGCCAGGATGCGGAACTTGCGTACCGACTCCGCCTTGGACACCGCGGCGTTCCCGTCGTCCACCGCCCGCTGCACCTCGGCCAGCAGCTCCGGGTCCTCACGCAGCGACACGGCCGTCGAGCCGGCCGGCTTGCCGTGCTCCTCGGCCCAGCGGCCCAGGAACTCCTCGTCCAGGGTGATCAGCGCGCCCACGAACGGCCGCCCGTCGCCGACCACCATGCACTCGGCGACCAGGGCGTGCCCGCGGATGCGGTCCTCGATCACCGCGGGAGCGACGTTCTTGCCGCCCGCCGTGACGATGATCTCCTTCTTGCGTCCGGTGATCGCGAGATAACCGTCCTCGTCGAGCGTGCCGATGTCGCCCGTGTGGAACCAGCCGTCGGCCAGCGCCTCGGCCGACGCCGCCTCGTTGTTCCAGTAGCCGGTGAACAGGTGCTCGCCATGCAGCAGTACCTCGCCGTCGTCGGCGATCCGGACGACCGAACCGGGGAGCGGCTGGCCGACCGTACCGATCTTCTGCCGGTCCCACGGATTGAACGCGGTGGCCGCGCACGTCTCGGTGAGGCCATAGCCCTCGAGCACCGTGAAGCCGATACCGCGGTAGAAGTGGCCGAGCCGCTCGCCCAGCGGTGCGCCGCCGGAGATCGCGTACTCGCCGCGTCCGCCGAGGACGGCCCGCAGTTTGCCGTAGACCAGCCGGTCGAAGACCTTGTGCTTGAACTTCAGGCCCATGGACGGGCCCTGAGGAGTACCCAGCGCGCGGCTGTAGGCGATCGCCGTGTTCGCGGCCTTGTCGAAGATCTTGCCCTTGCCGTCGGCCTGCGCCCTGGCGCGCGCCGAGTTGTAGACCTTCTCGAAGACCCGCGGCACGCCGAGGATCAACGTCGGCCGGAAGGAGGCCAGTTCATCGGTGAGGTTCTTGATGTCCGGTACGCAGCCGAGCTTGATCGGGGCCATCACCGAGGCCACCTCGACCAGCCGTCCGAAGACATGCGCGGCGGGCAGGAAGAGCAGCACCGAACACTCGCCGGTACGGAAGAGGGGCTTCAGCCGCTCCACCACATTGCCGCACTCCGCGAAGAAGCTGCGGTGCGTGAGCACACAGCCCTTGGGACGGCCGGTGGTGCCCGAGGTGTAGACGATGGTGGCCGGGTCGTCCGCCTTGGCGCTCGCCATCCGAAGGTCCAGGGTCTCGTCCGAGACGTCCTCGCCGGTCGCCGACAGCTGACGGACCGCGTCGTCATCGATCTGCCAGATGCCCTTCAGAGCAGGCAGATCCGCCTGGACCGAGACCACGGAGGCCTGGTGATCCTCCGACTCCACGATGCACAAGGTGGCACCGGAGTCACCGAGGATCCACTGGATCTGCTCGGGCGAGCTGGTCTCGTACACCGGGACGGAGACCGCGCCCGCGCTCCAGATCGCGAAGTCGAGCAGTACCCACTCGTAGCGGGTGCGGGAGAGCAGGGCCACCCGGTCGCCCGCTTCGATGCCCGCGGCGATCAGGCCCTTGGCGACGGCTCTGACCTCGGCCAGGAACTGCGTGGCGTCGACATCGGTCCACACCCCCGCCACTTTGCGGCTCATCACCGCAACATCGGGATGCTGAGCGGCATTGCGGCGGATGAGATCCGTCAGGTTGCCGTCCGAGGGGACCTCGTACAGGGCCGGAAGGCTGAACTCGCGCAAAACTGCTGCTCCTCATCGGGCTCCGGTGCCACGGCTCTGTGTGACGCACCGGCTGCGGTCCAAGATTGGCGGGTGCTCAGTGGGGTGAGCACGACTGGACTGCCCGGACGTTACCCACCAGTACTCGGTTCCCGATAGGGGGTTCAGGCCAGATGTCTTATGCGTCACACACAACGGTGATCCTTGCGCGCACAGTAGTCCACTGTGGTTACCACCCGGAGGTCGTCGCAGGTCCGGCGGCCTCTACCCAGGTGGACAGCAGAGTTCTAGGGTGATCGTCATGCCAGCCGGACCGAACAGCCGAGAAATCTCGACCGCGCGGCGCACGCGCGTTCATGTGGTCAGTGACGTACACGGCAGCACCGAGGCCCTGGCCCGCGCCGGGGACGGCGCCGACGCGCTGATCTGCCTCGGTGACCTTGTGCTCTTCCTCGACTACGCCGACCACTCGCGCGGCATCTTCCCCGATCTGTTCGGCGTGGAGAATGCCGACCGGATCGTCGAACTGCGCACCGCTCGCCGCTACGAGGAGGCCCGCGAGTTCGGCCGCGACCTGTGGGCGGGCATGGACCGCAACGCCGCGATCGTCTCGGCGGTGCGCAAGCAGTACGCCGAACTCTTCGCCGCCTTCCCCACCCCGACGTACGCCACCTACGGCAACGTCGACATCCCCGATCTGTGGCCCGAGTACGCACGCCCGGGCACCACCGTCCTCGACGGCGACCGCGTCGAGATCGGCGGCCGCGTATTCGGCTTCGTCGGCGGTGGCCTGAAGACCCCGATGAACACCCCGTACGAGATCGGCGACGAGGAGTACGCGGCCAAGATCGAGGCCGTCGGCCCGGTCGACGTGCTCTGCACCCACATTCCCCCCGAGGTGCCGGAGCTGACGTACGACACGGTGGCGCGGCGCTTCGAGCGCGGCAGCCGGGCCCTGCTCGACGCCATCCGCAGGACCCGCCCCCGCTACGCATTGTTCGGCCATGTCCACCAGCCGCTGGTCCGCCGGATGCGGATCGGCACCACCGAATGCGTGAACGTCGGCCACTTCGCGTCCACCGGCAGGCCCTGGGCCCTGGAATGGTGACCGCGACGGCACCGGACCCTGGAACGAGGCGCCGCGCACACGCGATAGCCTTCTGACGGCAGGCCTCTGCCGACGCACCGGTACACCGCACTGGAGGAGCCACGGCGATGGCTGAACACACCAGCTCGAGCATCACGATCGAGGCGGCGCCGGCCGACGTCATGGGAGTGATCGCCGACTTCGCCCGCTATCCGGAGTGGACCGGCGAGGTCAAGGAGGCCGAGGTCCTCTCCACCGACGACCAGGGCCGCGCCGAGAAGGTCCGTCTCGTCCTCGACGCCGGAGCGATCAAGGACGACCACACCCTCGCGTACACCTGGATCGGCGACTACGAGGTCAGCTGGACCCTCGTCAAGTCCCAGATGCTGCGCGCCATCGACGGCTCCTACGCGCTGGCCCCGCTCGGCGACGGCGACCGCACCGAGGTCACCTACCGGCTGACCGTCGACGTCAAGATCCCGATGCTCGGCATGATCAAGCGCAAGGCCGAGAAGGTCATCATCGACCGCGCCCTGGCCGGCCTGAAGAAGCGCGTCGAGTCCGTCCCGAAGGTCTGACCCGGTGCGTACGGTCCTCGTCACCGGCCCCGGCGGCGCCGGCCGTACCACCGTCGCGGCGGCGACCGCGCTGGCCGCGGCCCGTCGCGGGCGCCGCACCCTGCTGCTCTCCGCCGACGCCATACCCGGCTTCCCCGAAGGCACGGAACCCACCGAGGTCACGGACGGCCTGTGGTCCGCCCGCATCGACTCCGGCGAACACTTCCGCAGCGAACTGCTGACCCTCCAGGACCAGGCGTCCGGCGTGCTCGACCTGCTCGGCGGGAACCGGCTGGACGGCGAGGAACTCACCGAACTCCCCGGCAGCGCCCAGCTCGCCCTTCTGCACGCCCTGCGCCGCGCCGCCCGGGGCGACTGGTCGCCGGGCAGCTACGAACTCCTCGTCGTCGACCTGCCGCCGCTGCGCGAGGCGCTCGCCGTACTCGCCCTGCCCGAACAGCTGCGCCGCTATCTGCGCCGGCTGCTGCCCCAGGAACGCCAGGCCGCACGCGCCCTGCGCCCGATGCTCGCCCAGCTCGCCGGCGTACCCATGCCCGCCCAGTGGCTGTACGAGGCCGCCGCCCGCAGGGACGCCGAGCTGGCCGCCGTCCAGACACTGATCGAGGACCGCAACACCACGCTGCGGCTGGTCGCCGAACCCGGCCCCGCCGCCGAGGACGCCCTGCGCACCGCCCGCACCGGACTCGCCCTGCACGGCCTGCGCGTCGACACCCTCGCGGTGAACCGGGTACTGCCCAGGCACTCCGGCGACCCCTGGTTCGCGGCCCTCGCCGCGCAGCAGGAGAAGACCATCGACCACTGGTACGAGGAATGGGTGCCCGCGGCAGCCCTGTGCGAAGTGCCCCACCTCGGCCGCGATCCGCGGGGCCTGGACGACCTCACCCTCCTCGACACCGGAGCCGGCTCCACCGTCTTCGAGGAGGCGGGCACCGGCGGCGGTCTCTTCGAGGGCGACGGACTCGCCGTGGAACTGGACGACCGGAGCCCCGGCCGGGCCGACGACCCCTGGTGGATCGAGGACCCGAACGCCCCGGACGGCCTGGACGAGCTGCGGCCGCTGCTGCCCGGCAGCCGGATCGTGACCGCCCCGCCGCCCGGCGAGGGCGACTGCGTTCTGGTCTGGTGCCTCCCCCTGCCCGGCGCCGTCAAGTCGGACCTCCAGCTGGTGCGCCGCGGCGACGAACTCCTCCTCACCGTGGGCCCGTTCCACCGGATCGTCCCCCTGGAGTCCGGGCTGCGCCGTTGCACCGTCTCCGGCGCCGCCCTCACCGACGGGGTGCTCCGGGTCAGGTTCACGCCGGACCCCGGTCTGTGGCCCCGGACGAGCTGAACGACGCATCACGGTTCGGGTAACGTCGGTAGTACGTGTCCCGTATGCCGGGCCGCCGGTAAACCACGTCGCAGGAGACCGCCATGAGCGAAGCCACCGATCGTCCCGTCGACGACGACGCGTGGGCGAAGGCCTGCGCAGAGGACCTCGAAGCGGAGAAGGCCCGCCGCCGCGCCCAGCACGGCCCGCCGCCCGGCTCCGCGGCCGAGGAACTGCGCAAGCTGGTCGACGCCGTGGCCGACAAGGTCTCGTCCCTCCGGTCGCCGCTGTTCGGCGCGGCGGCCCAGGGCACCGTGCAGCAGATCATCAAGCAGGCCAAGTCCGCCGTCGAGCCCGTCATCGAACGCAATCCGGACGTCTTCGACCACATCGCCGCGGCCGGCAACGAACTCCTCGCCGCCTACCGCTCCGCCGTGGAAGGCCAGGAACGCCGCTGGACCCAGGGCGCCGGGGCCCCCGCAGGCACCGAAAAGAAGGCCGACGACCCCACCGACCCGCGAGACGAGGGCCCCGCCGCGGGCGAACACATCGACCTGGACTGACCGGCACCGATGGGTCGGGTCCCCGGCTCGGGTACCGTTGGTCACAGCGGGGCTCGACCGAAACTGAGGGATTCATGGGACTCACCATCGGCGTCGATATCGGCGGCACGAAGATCGCAGCTGGAGTGGTCGACGAAGAGGGACAGATCCTCTCGATGTTCAAGGTGCCGACCCCGCCGACGGCTGAAGGCATTGTCGACGCGATCGCGACGGCCGTGTCCGGGGCGAGCGAGGGCCATCAGATCGAGGCCGTCGGCATCGGCGCCGCCGGATATGTCGACGACAAGCGCGCCACCGTGCTGTTCGCGCCGAACATCAACTGGCGGCACGAGCCGCTGAAGGACAAGGTCGAACAGCGCGTCGGCCTTCCGGTCGTCGTCGAGAACGACGCCAACGCCGCCGCCTGGGGCGAATACCGCTTCGGCGCCGGACAGGGCCACGACGACGTCATCTGCATCACTCTCGGCACCGGTCTCGGCGGCGGCATCATCATCGGCAACAAGCTGCGCCGCGGACGCTTCGGTGTGGCCGCCGAGTTCGGCCACATCCGGGTCGTCCCGGACGGGCTGCTCTGCGGCTGCGGCAGCCAGGGCTGCTGGGAGCAGTACGCCTCCGGGCGTGCGCTCGTCCGCTACGCGAAGCAGCGCGCCAACGCCACCCCGGAAAACGCCACGATCCTGCTGTCGCTCGGCGACGGCACGGTGGACGGCATCGAGGGCAAGCACATCAGCCAGGCCGCACGCCAGGGCGACGCGGTGGCGATCGACTCGTTCCGCGAGCTGGCCCGCTGGGCCGGCGCCGGACTTGCCGACCTCGCCTCGCTCTTCGACCCGTCCGCGTTCATCGTCGGCGGCGGCGTTTCGGACGAGGGCGAGCTCGTCCTCGACCCGATCCGCAAGTCGTTCCGACGCTGGCTGATCGGCGGCGAATGGCGTCCGCACGCCCAGGTGCTCGCGGCCCAACTGGGCGGCAAGGCAGGTCTGGTGGGCGCGGCCGACCTGGCCCGCCAGGGCTGAACCAGCCGGAACCGGACAGAGCCGGACGCCTGTCGCGCCCCCTGGGGGAGCGGCGGGCGTCCGTCGTATCGTGAGACGCATGGTCCTGACGCCGCTGCCCGACTCCCGTACCGAGCCGGATGGTTCGGCCGTCATCAGAGTGCTCAGCTACAACGTCCGGTCGATGCGCGACGACTGCGAGGCACTGGCCCGCGTCATCAGCGCCTGCGCCCCCGACCTCGTCCTCATCCAGGAAGCCCCGCGCTTCTTCCGCTGGCGCAAGCGCGCCGCCTGGCTCGCGGCCCGCACCGACCTGGTTGTCCTGAGCGGCGGCGCCACGGCGGCCGGGCCGCTGCTCCTCTGCTCGCTGCGGGCCACCGTGGAGCGGACACAGGACGTGCTGCTGCCACTCACCCCCGGACTGCACCGCAGGGGCTTCGCCACATCGGTGGTACGGATCGCGGGCACCCGCATCGGTCTGCTGAGCTTCCATCTGAGCCTGCAGCGCGACGAACGCCTGGTCCAGACGGAGATGCTGCTGGAACAGCTGGACGCGATGGGCGTCGAGCACGCCGTCGCGGCCGGCGACCTCAACGATGTACCGACCGGGACCGCGTTCCGGCGGCTGGCCGGGCGGCTTCAGGACTGCTGGGCCGTGAGGCCATGGGGTGACGAGAACACCTTCTCGCCGGACCGACCGCGGCGGCGCATCGACGCGGTGTTCGCGACGGGCGGGATCGAGGTGCTCGGCTGCGGTGTCCCCGCAGGGCTGCCCGGTGTCACTGACGCGGACCTGCGGGCGGCCACGGACCACCTGCCGGTGCTGGCGGCACTACGGGTGCCCGCGACCAGGCCTTGAGCTGCGCGACAGCAGCTCAAGGCCACCTCGACCGGCCCGGTCTCAGACCACCGCTCCGCGCCCCGGGTCGTCGCCGTCCTCGTCGTCGCCATCCATCCGCGCCACCAGTGTGACGAAGCCGCCCAGGAAGCCGCCGACGCAGACCGTCGTGAGCCACCAGGTCATGTCCCATCGCAGCAGCACCGCGACCAGCATCAGCACCGGACCGCCGACGACCGCCAGCCAGGCGAACTTCGCCGTGACATCGGCCTCCGGCAGCGGCGGCGGCTCCGGAGGGACGAAATGCCCCTCGTCGCTGTCGCCGATGTCGCCGTCCTTCGGCTCCTCGACCTCGTAGTCGCGCGGACCGGCGACGCCGGGGGCGAACACGATCGAGCTGCCGAGCGGCTTCTCCGGCGGCTTCGGGGTCTTCTTCCCGACACCCTTGTCCGGATCCAGGACGCCCGACTGATCGTCCTCCGGCAGTACGAGATCCTCGATCGACCTGAACGGCTTGGCGCCCGGCGGGTCCGGCGGCTCCTCGCCGTACCCCGCCACGATCGCCTTCCACACGGCGTCCTCGTCGACCGACGGGTCGGACCGCTCGCCGTCGGCGCCCGGCTGCACTTTCTGGGCAGCAGCATCCTGCGGCCCCGTACCATCGTCGGGGACGGACGTCCCCTCCGCGGGAAGAGCCGCTCCCTCCGCGGGGAGAGCAGCTCCTTCCGCGGGCAGGGGCTCGCGCCCCTCCTCGCTGCCCGCGCGCTCCGCGTCGTGCTCAGCCACCTGACGTGCTCCCCTTCTTTCCTGCGCTCGGAGCGAGGCGGCCGATGAACCGGTAGCTCTCGTCGAAGATCCGCTCCGCATCGTGGTCCAACGTCGCCACGTGGTAGCTCTGTTCCAACAGGATCTCCTCGACATCCGTCGACGACACCCGGCTGAGGATCCGGGCCGAGTCGGCGGGCGGCACCACATGGTCCTGCGGGCTGTGCAGCAGGACGATCGGCTGGGTGACCTGGGGCAGCTCGGCGTCGACCAGGCGGAAGAAATTCCGCAGCGAATGCGCCGCGTGCAACGGCACCCGGTCGTACCCCACCTCGGCGGAGCCCTCCAGGGCGATATCGCTCGCCAGCCCCTTCGTCGTCCGCACCAGATGGCGGGCGACCGGCAGCGCGTACGCCGACAGGCCGTGCACCTTGTTCGCCGGATTGACGAGCACCAGACCGCTGATCGCGTCCCCGTGCTTCGCCGCCAGCCGCAGCGTGAGCGCGCCGCCCATGGAGAGCCCGAAGACGAAGACCTGGCTGCACCGCTCCAGCAGGGCGCGCAGCTCCCGGTCCACCTCCGCGTACCAGTCCTGCCAGCCCGTGAGCTGCATGTCCTCCCAGCGGGTGCCGTGCCCGGGCAGCAGCGGCAGCGACACGGTGAGCCCGCGCTCCGCCAGATGGTCGGCCCAGGGGCGCAGCGACTGCGGGGAACCGGTAAATCCGTGACAGAGAAGGACGCCGACCTCTCCGCCCTCGTGGCGGAACGGCTCGGCTCCAGGCAGGACCGGCACCGGGGTCTCCTGTTCATGAGGCTCGAAGGGGAGCGAGAGGGGGGAGTGCAGAAGGATTACTTCACCGTACGCGACCGGACCGACACCGACCAGGGCCGTCACGGCCCCGGCCGCCGCTTCGGCTCCGTGCCGGGCGGGAGCGCGGACGGCCCCACGGGTTAAGGTCTGTCGGACAGCACACAGGAGGCACCCGAGTTGATCTACGGCGCAATGAAGTTCTCCATCGGCGGGTCGTTGAAGCTCGCCTTCAGGCCATGGGTGGAGGGCCTGGAGAACATCCCCGCGCAGGGACCGGCGATTCTCGCGAGCAACCATCTGTCGTTCTCCGACTCCTTCTTCCTGCCGGCCGTCCTGGACCGCAAGGTCACCTTCATCGCCAAGTCCGAGTACTTCACCGCGCCCGGCGTGAAGGGCAAACTGACCGCCGCGTTCTTCAAGGGCGTCGGCCAGCTCCCGGTGGACCGCTCGGGTGCCCGAGGCGCCGGCGAGGCGGCCATCAAGGCGGGCATCGAGGTCATCGAAAGCGGCGGGCTCTTCGGTATCTATCCGGAGGGCACCCGCTCGCCCGACGGCCGTCTCTACCGCGGCAAGCCCGGCGGACTCGCCCGGGTGGCGCTGGCCACCGGAGCGCCCGTCATCCCCGTCGCGATGATCGACACGGAGAAGATCCAGCCACCGGGCCAGGTGATCCCCAAGCTGATGCGGCCGGGGATCAGGATCGGCAAGCCGCTCGACTTCAGCCGCTACCACGGCATGGAGGGGGACCGCTTCATCCTGCGCTCGGTCACCGACGAGGTGATGTACGAGATCATGAAGCTCTCCGGCCAGGAGTACGTCGACATCTACGCGACCGCCGCCAAGCGGCAGATCGCCGACGAGGTGAAGCGCCGCGCCGAGGAGCAGAAGCAGGCGGGCAGAGAGTCCGGAACGCAAGGGTGACGGAACGGTCCGGCGCGTAACCGCGTCGTTTCCGTCCGGGGGGTGGGGAAATGGCCAGGCGCGAGCGGGTCGTGCGCATGTCGGTCGAGCAGCCGCTGTGGCGTGCGCTGACGGCGTACCGCATTCTGACGATGGTCTACGCGGTCCTGCTCGCCGTCTTCGGCCGGGACAAGTACGAGCGGCCCTGGGTGGCCGTCGTCTTCCTGGTGGTGATGGCGGCCTGGACGCTGGGTACCCTCCCGAAAGTCGCGGGCGCCGTCGCCTGCACCAAACGCTTCCTCGGCGCCGACCTGGCCCTCGCCCTCGTCGGTATCCTCCTCACCCCGCTCGCCGACTTCGACGCCCAGCACATCGACGGTCCGACGCTGTCGTCCATCTGGACCGCGGGCGCCGTGCTGGCCTTCGCGATCAAGGGCGGCTGGCGCTGGGCGGCCTTCGCCTCCACCTTCGTCGCCGTCGCCAACATCATCGAGCGCGGCGAGCCCAGCCGGGACACCTTCCACAATGTCCTGCTGGTCTGGGTCGCCTCCATCGCCATCGGTTACGTCGTGGAGGTGGCCAGGGCCAGTGAGCGCACCCTCGCCCGCGCCCTGGAGATCGAGGCCGCCACCCGCGAGCGGGAGCGGCTGGCCCGCGACATCCACGACAGCGTGCTCCAGGTCCTCGCGATGGTGCAGCGCCGCGGCACGGCGCTGGGCGGCGAGGCCGCCGAACTGGGCCGGATGGCCGGGGAGCAGGAAGTCGCCCTGCGCACCCTGGTCTCCAGCGGTCTGGTGCCCACCACCCGGGTCTCCGAGGACTTTGCCGAGGGCGCAGTGGTCCGCAGCGTCGAGGTCGACGACGAACCGTCCGGGCAGGCCGAATGCGATCTGCGCTCCCTGCTTGCCCCGCACGCCGGCTCCCGGATCAGCTTCGCGGAGCCCGGCGCACCGGTGCTGCTCGCTCCCGGGGCGGCGAAGGAACTGGCGGCCGCTGTCAATGCCGCCCTGGACAATGTCCGTGTCCATGCGGGGGAGAATGCCCAGGCCTGGATCCTCGTCGAGGACTGGCCGGACGAGGTGATCGTGACGGTCCGGGACGACGGCCCCGGCATCCCGGACGGGCGGCTCGCCCAGGCCGAGGGGGAGGGGCGGATGGGGGTCGCCCTGTCGATCCGGGGAAGGCTGCGTGACCTGGGCGGCACGGCGGAGTTGATTTCGGTGCCCGGCCAGGGCACCGAGGTCGAGTTGAAGGTTCCGAAGGTTTCACGGGGGAAGGCAGGATCAGCAAGATGAGCACGGAGAACATCCAGCGTGCCGAGGAGCGGACCATCAGGGTGATGGTCGTCGACGACCACCCGATGTGGCGCGATGCCGTCGCCCGCGACCTTTCCGAGTCCGGTTTCGAAGTGGTGGCGACCGCCGGTGACGGGCCGCAGGCCGTCCGCAGGGCGAAGGCCGCCACCCCCGACGTCCTCGTACTCGACCTCAATCTGCCCGGCATGCCCGGCGTACAGGTCTGCAAGGAACTCGTCGGCTCCCACCCAGGACTGCGTGTCCTGGTGCTCTCCGCGAGCGGCGAGCACGCCGACGTACTGGAGGCGGTCAAGTCCGGCGCCACCGGCTATCTGCTCAAGTCGGCCAGTACGCAGGAGCTGACCGAGGCCGTGCGGTCCACCGCCGTCGGCGATCCCGTCTTCACCCCGGGCCTTGCCGGACTGGTCCTCGGCGAGTACCGCAGGCTCGCCTCCGACCCCACGCCCGTCGCGTCCGACGAGCCCAAGGCCCCGCAGCTCACCGAGCGCGAGACCGAGGTGCTGCGGCTGGTCGCCAAGGGGCTCTCCTACAAGCAGATCGCCGAGCGTCTGGTCATCTCGCACCGCACCGTCCAGAACCACGTGCAGAACACCCTGGGCAAGCTCCAGTTGCACAACCGGGTGGAGCTGGTGCGGTACGCGATCGAGCGTGGCCTCGACGACGCCTGACCCAACCCGCCCGGATTGCACGGAATTTGACCTTCCGACCCATCCCTGAGTGACCTGGATCACGATTAGCGTGGTCATCAGTGAGCTCACTCGGCGAAGGGATGCTTCCATGCGGGTCGGAGTACTGACCGGGGGCGGCGACTGCCCCGGGCTCAATGCGGTCATCCGCGCCATCGTCCGCAAGGGCGTGCAGGAGTACGGCTACGACTTCATCGGATTCCGGGACGGCTGGCGCGGCCCGCTGGAGGGCGAGACGGTGCCGCTCTCCATTCCGGCGGTGCGCGGCATCCTGCCGCGCGGCGGCACCATCCTCGGTTCCTCGCGCACCAATCCACTCGGCGCGGAGCACGGCGTCCGTCGGATCAGGGACAACCTCGCCAAGTACGAGGTCGATTCGCTCATCACGATCGGCGGCGAGGACACCCTCGGCGTGGCGGCGACCCTGTCCGACGAACACGGCATCAAGTGCGTCGGCGTTCCCAAGACCATCGACAACGACCTCTCCGCCACCGACTACACCTTCGGATTCGACACGGCTGTCGGCATCGCGACCGAGGCCATCGACCGGCTGCACACCACCGCCGAGTCCCATATGCGGGTTCTCGTCGTCGAGGTGATGGGCCGTCATGCGGGCTGGATCGCGCTCCACTCGGGACTGGCCGGCGGTGCGAATGTCATCCTCATCCCGGAACAGCGCTTCGACATCGATCAGGTATGCGCCTGGGTGACCTCCCGTTTCAGGGCGAGCTACGCACCGATAGTGGTGGTCGCCGAAGGAGCCATGCCCGCGCAGGGCGAGATGATTCTCAAGGACGGATCACACGACTCCTTCGGCCATGTCCGGCTCTCCGGCGTCGGCGAATGGCTGGCCAAGGAGATCGAGAGCCGCACCGGCAAGGAGGCCAGAACGACCGTCCTCGGCCATGTCCAGCGCGGCGGCACCCCCAGCGCCTTCGACCGCTGGCTGGCCACCCGCTTCGGCCTGCACGCGATCGATGCCGTGCGGGACGGCGACTTCGGCACGATGGTCGCCCTGAAGGGCACCGGCATCGTCCGGGTGCCGATCGCGGAGGCGACCGCCCGGCTCAAGACCGTCGACCCGGCCCTCTACGCGGAGGTAGGTGTCTTCTTCGGCTGAGCGGCGCACCGGGGACCGGACGGCGCACCGGGGGCATGGGTCGTATATTCGCGATGACCGGCCCATGTCCCCTGATCTGCGCAATGAACGGGAGAAGTCGTGGAGATCCTGGCATTCGGTGTGCAGTCCGACGAGAAGCCGCTGCTCGAGAAGGCCTTCGCCGGGCAGCACGAGGTCCGTTGCCTGGACGTCTTCCTCACCAAGGACACCGCCCCCATCGCGGCGGGCCACGAGATCATCTCCACCAGCGTCAACGCCGACCTGGGCAGCAGCGTCCTGCAGACCCTCGCAGCGGGTGGCACGCAGATGATCGCCCAGCGCTCCACCGGCTTCAACAACATCGATCTCGATGTCGCCGAGCGGCTGGCCCTGCGGGTCGCCCGCGTCTCCTACTACTCGCCATACTCGGTCGCGGAATTCGCGTGGACGCTCGCGATGGCGGTCAACCGCCGCATCATCCGGGCCGCGAGCCGCACCCGCGATTTCGATTTCCGGCTCGACGGCCTCCTCGGCCGGGACATGCACGGCCGCACGGCCGGCGTGATCGGTACGGGCAAGATCGGCGAGGCCTTCACCCGGATCGCCCACGGCTTCGGCATGAAGCTGCTCGGCTGGGACGTCGTCGAGAATCCCGCCTGCGTCGGGCTCGGCATGGAATACGTGGAGAAGGAACAGCTCCTCGCCGATTCCGACCTGATCAGCCTGCATGTCCCGCTGCTGCCTTCGACACACCACATCATCGGCAAGGACGCCCTGGCACACATGAAGGACGACGCGATCCTGATCAACTCCAGCCGCGGCGGACTCATCGACTCCACGGCGCTGGTCGCCGAGTTGCGCGCGGGCCGTCTCCTGGGTGTCGGACTCGATGTGTACGAGGCGGAGGCCGGGCTCTTCTTCCTCGACAAGTCCCTGGAGGGTGTCGACGACGACACGCTCGCCCGGCTCGTCACCTTCCCGAACGTCGTCGTGACCTCACACCAGGCGTACTACACCCAGGACGCCGTGGCCCAGATCATCGACGCCACCGTCCAGAACGTCGCCGACTATCTGGCCGGCCGCCGCAGCGACAACGTCCTCGTCCCGGTGCTTTCCCGGTGAACCGGGACCCCGGTGCTCCTCCGGGGTCCCCGACGAGCCCCCTTCAGCCGGCCACCGGCAGCCCTGCCAGCAGCCCGGCCACGATCGTCGCGCCGCGCAGTGTCAGCACCGACTCCGGGTGGAACTGCACCGAGGCGAAGCCCGGACCGCGCAGCGCGTGCAGCTCCCCGGTCGCCTCGTCCAGGCTCGCCTCGATACCGTGCGCCGCCAGCTCGTCGACCGCGCCGTCGTCGCAGCGCGCGGTGAAACTGTTGTAGAAGCCGACCGTCTCCGGCCGCCCGAACAGATCGATCCGGGTCTGCGTGCCCTGGTACGGCACGGTCTTGCGGACGATCTCCAGACCCAGCTCCGCCGCGATCAGCTCATGGCCGAGGCAGACCCCCAGCAGCCCGTGGCGGTGATCACGGACCAGCTCCGCGGCGAACTCGCGCAGCAGTCGCATCTTCGGGTCGGTGGTGTCACCCGGATCCCCGGGCCCGGGGCCCAGCACGACCGGACCCTCGTGCGCCCGTACGCGCTCGCGCAGCCCCGGCTCGTCGTAGCGGCGCACCGAAACCTCCAGACCCGAGGAGCGCAGCAGATGCGCCAGCATCGCGGTGAAGGTGTCCTCGCCGTCGATCACCAGCGCATGGCCGGACAGCTCGTGCGTACGCTCCTGCATCCGCAGCCAGAACGGCGCGAGACCGCCGCGCCGGGCGTCCAGTGCCGCCTGCACCCGCGGATCGCCCGCCAGCTGCGGACGTGTCGCCTCGGCCCGCGGCCGGCCCGGCCGCACCCCCAGTGCGGCCAGCACGCCGGCCGCCTTCGCATGGGTCTCGGCGACCTCGCTGTCCGGATCGGAGTGGCGTACGAGCGTCGCCCCGACCGGTACCTGCAAATGCCCGTCGGCCGAGATGTCGGCGGTACGGATCAGGATCGGTGAGTCCAGGGTCTGTGCCCCGCCCGGCTCCTGCCGCAGGAGCGCCAGCGCGCCCGCGTAGTAGCCGCGGCCGCCGGGCTCGTACCGCTCGATGACCCGGCAGGCGTTCTGCACGGGGGAGCCGGTGACCGTCGCCGCGAACATGGTCTCCTTCAGCACCTCCCGCACATCCAGCGAGGAACGCCCGCGCAGCTCGTACTCCGTGTGTGCGAGATGGGCCATTTCCTTGAGCCGCGGCCCGACCACCACCCCGCCCATGTCGCCGACGGTGCACATCATCTTGAGTTCCTCGTCGACCACCATGGAGAGCTCGTCCCTCTCCTTGCGGTCGGAGAGGAAGGCCAGCAGATTCCCGACGGTCGGGCCCTCGGCGGGGTAGCGGTACGTCCCGCTGATCGGGTTCATCACGACCGTCCCGCCGGACATCCGCACATGCACCTCGGGGCTGGCACCGACGAGCGTCCGCCCGCCCGTCGCCCGCCGCCCCGATGACGAGGGCCCTTCGGGCCCGCTGTCACCTGTGTGCACGACGAACGTCCAGTACGCGCCCCGCTCACCGGCCAGCAACCGCCGGAAGAGGGCCAGGGCGTCGGCCCGGCCGAAGCCGGGGATCTCGCCCCGGAAGGTCCGCCGGACGACGAAGTTCGCTCCCTCTCCCTGCCCGATCTCGTCCTCGATGACCCGCCGGACGATCCCGGCGTACTCCTCGTCGGGGACATCGAAGGCGCCGCCCTCGACCCGCACGTCATGGGCCGGCAGGTGGTCCAGCACCTCGGCCAGCGGCAGCTCGTACGTCTCCTCCGCGGCCAGCACGGACAGCGGCGTCCCGTCGTCGCGCACATCGAAACCGCGCTCGGCGATCTGCCGGAACGGCACCAGGGCGAGCGAGGGCAGCGCACCGACCGGGAGATCGGCGAGCCGGTCCGCTTCCCGCACCCGGCCGATCAGCACCTCGACGGTGTCCTGGTCGTGGCCGGGGGTGCGCCGGCGCAGCAGCGCGAACGGCGGGCAGTCGTCACGGAGAAGCCTCTCGATGACGAGGTCCGTGCGGTGAGGCTGAGACATCGGGGGTGTTCCTTCCGGATGGAGGAACGGCTCCTGAAACGCAGAGAAGGCCGCCCCTCGGGCGGCCTTCGCGTGGTCTGTTGCGCGCGATCGATCAGTGGGCCGCCGGATGAGCGGTCCACCACCAGTTCTGGTTTGTCTGCGCGAACATGTTCCGAACCCTAACGGATGACCACGTCATCCGAGCGCGCGTCTCAACTATTGAGCCTACGGATGGACGCACCGCCGGACCCCGTAATGTTGTCGGTGTGACCGTGAACGCCAATACCTCCGTCGCCGGTGGCAACACCTGGCAAGACCTTCCCGCGGCGCAGCAGCCCGAGTACCCCGATGCCGAGGCTCTGCGCGATGTACTCGCGGACCTCGCGTCGTATCCGCCGCTCGTCTTCGCGGGCGAGTGCGACCAGCTGCGCGCCCGCATGGGAGCCGTCGCCAAGGGCGAGGCGTTCCTGCTGCAGGGCGGTGACTGCGCCGAGGCCTTCGACGCCGTGTCGGCCGAGCACATCCGGGCCAAGCTGAAGACGCTGCTCCAGATGAGCGCCGTCCTGACCTACGCGGCCTCCGTACCCGTCGTCAAGGTGGGCCGGATCGCCGGGCAGTACTCCAAGCCGCGCTCCAAGTCGACCGAGACCCGCGACGGCGTCACCCTGCCGACCTACCGCGGCGACTCCGTCAACGGCTTCGCCTTCACCGAGGAAGCCCGGGTCCCGAACCCGGAGCGGCTGAAGCAGATGTACCACGCATCCGCTTCCACGCTGAACCTCGTCCGTGCCTTCACCACCGGCGGTTACGCCGACCTGCGCCAGGTGCACGCCTGGAACCAGGACTTCGTGAAGTCGTCGCCGTCCGGACAGCGCTACGAGGCGCTCGCCCGCGAGATCGACAACGCGCTGAACTTCATGAAGGCGTGCGGTACGGACCCGGCCGAGTTCAAGGCGGTCGAGTTCTACTCCTCGCACGAGGGTCTGCTGCTGGACTACGAGTCGGCGCTGACCCGCACCGACTCGCGCACCGGCCGGCTGTACGACACCTCCGGCCACATGGTCTGGATCGGTGAGCGCACCCGCCAGATGGACGGCGCGCACATCGAGTTCGCCTCGAAGATCCGTAACCCCATCGGCATCAAGCTCGGCCCGACGACCACCGTCGACGAGGCGCTCGGCTACGTCGAACGCCTCGACCCGGAGCGCGAGCCCGGCCGGCTGACCTTCATCGTCCGCATGGGCGCCGACAAGGTCCGCGACAAGCTTCCCGCGCTGGTCGAGAAGGTCACCGCCTCCGGGGCGGTCGTCGCCTGGGTCACCGACCCGATGCACGGCAACACCTTCGAGGCGGCCTCCGGCCACAAGACCCGTCGCTTCGACGACGTCCTGGACGAGGTCAAGGGCTTCTTCGAGGTGCACAAGGGCCTCGGTACGCACCCGGGCGGCATCCACGTCGAGCTCACCGGTGACGATGTCACCGAGTGCGTCGGCGGCGGCCACGAGATCTTCGTGGACGATCTGCACCAGCGCTACGAGACGGCATGCGACCCGCGGCTCAACCGCAGCCAGTCCCTCGACCTGGCGTTCCTGGTCGCCGAGATGTACCGGGACCAGTAGGCATCACCGCAGGCAGCGCGCGTACGACTGTGGGGCACGGATCGATGTGATCCGTGCCCCACAGGGCGTTCGGAGGCTTTCAAGGGCTTGGAGCGCCGGGTAAGGTTAGGTTAGCCTCACCGATTAACGGGGTGGCGCCGACGACCGATCCCGCCGGGAGGTGAACCGCATGTACGTCTGCTCGTGCTTCGGCATTACGGAGAAGCAGGTCAAGGAGCATGCGGAAGCCGGGGCGTGCACGCCCCGGCAGATAGCCTCCGCCTGCAAGGCGGGTACGGATTGCGGCGGCTGCGTCCGCGCGATCCAGGCCGTGCTCGGCCGCGGCGCCTGCCCGAGCCGCGAGCTGATCAACCGGAAGCGGACGCCGGGCACTGCCGCCGATGCCGCCACGGACACCGTCCCCGAGATCGATCCGGGTATCGCTCCCGGCACCGCCCCGGGCATGGCCCCGGGCATCCGGCTCCCCGAAGCGGCCTGATCCGCCGGGCAGGCCCTAGCTGTCGGGCTGCTCGATCTGCTGGGCGATGTAGAGCGGCTCGCCGAGCTTCTCGACCAGTTCCAGCTGGGTGTCGAGGTAGTCGATGTGGTGCTCCTCGTCCTCCAGGATCGACTCAAAGATGTTTGCGGACGTGATGTCGCCCTTGCCGCGCATCAGCTCGATCCCGCGCTTGAGGCGGTCGATCGCCTCCACCTCGACCTGGCGGTCGGCCTGGAACATCTCGGTGACGGTCTGACCCACCCGTACGTGGAACAGCCGCTGGTAGTTGGGCAGTCCTTCGAGGAAGAGAATGCGGTCCGTGAGGATCTCGGCGTGCTTCATCTCGTCGAACGACTCGGAGCGGGTGTACTTCGCGAGCTTCGTCCAGCCGAAGTTGTCCTGCATCTTTGCATGCAGGAAGTACTGATTGATGGCGGTCAACTCGGCGGTCAGCTGCTCGTTCAGGAACTCAAGGACCTCGGGGTCGCCCTGCATCGCAGAGGCTCCTTCCAACCGGTGAACTGGGCAAGTTGGCCGCATCCTCGCACCGCACCCGGTGATCGTCCAGTAAGTACATGCTTAGTACGAGTTGCCTGAATTGCCCTTTCCCTGGTCAGGACCACCCCTGCCTGTCTGTCACCATGGAGTCATGGGTCAGCCGGAAAGCCGGGAAAACAGCGCGTCAGAGCAGTCCGAGCTTCCGCCGGGACAGCGACTCCAGCGTGGTTGGCCGGTTACCCACTACGGGCCCGTGCCCAAGTTCAAGCCCGACCGCTGGGAGTTCCGGGTCTTCGGCGCCACGGCGGACGGCGAGAAGCACTGCTGGAACCACCAGGAATTCTCGGTACTGCCGTTCAACTCGGTCGTCGCCGACCTGCACTGCGTCACCAAATTCAGCATGCTCGGCGCCGAATGGGGCGGGGTGCTCGCCCGCACGGTCCTGGAACTCGCGCCACCCGCGCCGGACGTCACCCATGTGATGGTCTGGGCCGAGTACGGGTTCAGCTCGAACCTTCGGCTCTCCGACTTCGCCTCGGACCGAACACTTTTCGCCACCCACAAGGGCGGTGAGCTGCTCACCGCCGAGCACGGCTTCCCGCTCCGGCTCATCGTGCCGCACCTCTATGCCTGGAAGGGGCCCAAGTGGGTCCGGGGCATCGAGTACATGACGGCCGACCGCCGCGGCTTCTGGGAGGAGCGCGGCTATCACAACATCGGCGATCCGTGGCGCGAGCAGCGCTACTCCTACCAGGAAGAGCTCGGGGACGGCCCCGAACTCTGACCGGACGGCTCCCGGGCCGGCCCGGTCCGCCCTCAGTGGTGGTACTGGTGCACCACCGCGTGGCCCTTGCCGCGGCCGATCATCCACTTGTTGACCGGTGTGGTGACGACGAAGGCGACGGCGAGCGAGAGCACGAGCGCTCCCCAGAACAGCGTGTCGGAGAGAGTGGCGTCCATGGCGCCCGGCCACAGTGCGATCACACCGTTGTCGATCAGCTCCATCACCGCGATGGACAGGGTGTCGGCGGCGAGGGCGACCCGCAGGGCGGAACGGAAGTCCACTCCCGCCTTCCGGATGGAGTGCAGCGTCAGCGTGTAGCCGAAGAAGAAGGCCAGGACGATCGCGAGCACCATCGTCTCCATGTTGCCCCAGCCGAGCGCTGTGCCGATCACCATCCCGAGGATCTCGCCGATGGCGCATCCGGTGAGGCAGTGCAGGGTGGCCTGCGCGGCCGTGGCCCAGCCGGCCTTGCCGAGGCGGCGGTCGGCGTGACTGGTGTGGTCGGCGTGACCTGAGTGGGCTGCGTGCTCGCCGTGGTCCACGCGCTGGCTGCGATCCGTGTGCTGCCCGTGCTGCTCGCCCCGCTCATGGTGGCTGTGCTGCTCGTGGTGTGTGTCGTGCCGCATGGCGATCCCCCAATGCCGAGTAGCGGTTCCTGCCGACAGCAAGAACCGTATACCCCCATGGGGTATTCCTCAATGGGGAAATCAGTACGGGGCGAGGCACTCAGCCCCGGTCGCGCAGCCCCTTCAGTCGCGCCACATCCGCCGCATGCCCCTCCTTGCCGCCCGGCGTCTCGATGATCAGCGGTACACCGGCGGTCGCCGGATGAGCGAAAAGCTCCCGGAACGGCTCCTCGCCGATGTGCCCGGCGCCGATGTTCTCGTGCCGGTCCTTGTGGGCTCCCACCACGTCCTTGGAGTCATTGGCGTGGATCAGTTTCAGCCGGCCCTCGCCGACCGTGTCCACCAGCAGGTCCAGCGTCTGCCGCATGCCCGCCGGGCCCGTCAGGTCGTGGCCCGCCGCGTAGATGTGGCAGGTGTCGAGGCAGATGCCGAGCTTGGGGTGGGCATCGAGTGCGTCGAAGTACGGGCCGAAGTCCCAGGTCCGCGAGCAGAGCGAGAACCCCTGCCCGGCGGTCGACTCCAGCAGCAGATACGGGTCGTCGTCGTGCGTCAGCTCGTCCAGGAGCGGCCGCATGTGCGTGCGTACCTGTGCGAGGGCCTGCTCGCGCGGCCGGCCGCCCGTTGCCGATCCGGTGTGCACCACGACGCCCAGGGCGCCGATCTCGCGGGCCCGGCGCAGTGAGTGGCGCAGCGAGTCCACGGACTTCTCGACGGTGGCCACGGTGTGCGAACCGAAGTTGATCAGGTACGGAGCGTGGACGTACGCCGGTATGGAGTCGGCGGCGCACTCGGCGCGGAACCGCTCGTCCTGGGCCGGGTTGCCGGCGGGTGTCGCCCAGCCGCGCGGGTTGGCGACGAAGACCTGGACGGCCTCCGCCCCCATCTCGCGGGCGTAGGGGAGGCCGACCTTGGCGAGGCCGCCGGCCACGGGAACATGGCCGCCGACTGGGTTGCGCATGTGGATCTAGAGTCCCTTGGTCTTGATGGTGATGGTGCTGCCCTCGGGGGCCTGCCGGCCGCCGTCGACGGACTGGCTGTCGATGGTGTCGCCGAAGGACAGGAACGGGCGGTCGACCTTGACCTCGAAGCCGGCGTCCTCCAGCTCGCTCCTGGCGTCGTCGACGTCCTTCCCGATGACGTCCGGGACGTTGATCATCCGCGGTCCCTCGGAGACCGTGAGCGTGATGGTGTCGCCCTCGGCGGCCTCGGTGCCCTCGCCCGGCGTCTGACGGGCGATGTCACCCGCGTCCTCGGGGGAGCTGACCCGGTCGGGCAGCACCTTTGCCTTCAGCCCCTTCTCGTCCAGCGCGGCGGTGGCGTCCTCGACGGACAGCCCGGTGACATCCGGGACGTCGACCGGAGCGCCCTTGCTGACGACGAGGGCGACCGCGGAGTCCGGGTGGCGCTCGGTGCCCGCCACCGGGTCCGTGCGGATCACCTCGCCGCGTCCCGTCTCCTGGCTGAACTCCTTGGTGACCATGCCGGGCACCAGACCCGTCTCCTTCAGCGCGCGCCTGGCATCCCCGAGCGAGAGGTCCTGGACATCGGGCACCTTCACGATCTCCGGGCCGCGCGAGACGACGAGCGTCACCGTGTCGTTCCCCCGGATACGGGCGCCGGACTCGGGGTCGCTGCTGATGACCTTGCCGCGCTCGACGGTGTCGCTGTAGGCCCGTTTGACGCTCTTGAGTTCCAGGCCGGCGTCCGAGAGCCGCTTCTGGGCGGTCTTCTCGGTCTGGCCGAGTACCGAGGGGACCCGGGTGAACTGCCCGGAGTTGATGTACCAGACACCGGTGCCGATCCCCAGCGCCAGCAGCACCGCGACGACCACGGCGATGACGGAGCGTCGCGGACCGCGGCGACGCAGGCCGTGCGGCGCGGGCTGCGGCGGCGTCGGCGGGGGCATCTCCAGCCGGCTGGTGTGGTGGGCGACGCCCTGGTCGGCCGGGAGCAGCCGCGGGATCACGCTCGTGCGGTCCTCGGCGGCGTCGTGCACCTCGGCGAGAGCCTGCGGCGGCACGGCGTCCAGCTGGGCGTCGGTGAGGCCGGAGCGGGCCGCGCGGGTCTCGGCGAGCAGCGCCACCGCGTCGAACGGGCGGACCTCGGGGTCACGGGCGGTGGCGCAGGCCACCAGGTCGTCGAGTTCGAGGGGGAGCCCCGGGACGGCGGCCGACGGGGCCGGGACGTCCTCGTTGAGGTGCTGGTAGATGACCTGGGCGGGGGTGTCGCCGGCGTGCGGCTTGGAGCCGGTCAGCATCTCGTACAGGACGACACCGCAGGCGTACACATCGGTGCGGGTGTCCGCCGTGCCGTGCTCTATCTGCTCGGGGGCGAGATAGGAGACGGTGCCCAGGACGGACCCGGTGGTGTTGGTGACGGCGCCCACGGCTCGTACGAGACCGAAGTCGGCGACCTTGACCCGGCCGTCGTCCCCTATCAGGACGTTCTCAGGCTTCATGTCGCGGTGCACGAAGCCTGCCCGGTGCGCGGCGCCGAGGGCGGCGAGCACCGGCTCCAGGATGTCCAGTGCGGCCCTCGGCTGCAGGGCGCCGCGCTCGCGCAGTACGTCGCGCAGGGTGCAGCCCGCGACGTACTCCATCGCGAGGTAGACGTACTGCCCCTGGGCGCCCTGGTCGAAGACCGCGACGACATTGGGGTGCGCGAGCCGGGCCACGGACTTGGCCTCGCGGATGAAGCGCTCGACGAAAGAGGCGTCCGTGGCGAGCGCCGGGTGCATCACCTTGAGGGCGAGCACCCGGTCGAGCCGGGTGTCCACGGCCCGGTAGACCGTGGCCATGCCGCCCACGGCGATGCGGGCATCGACGCGGTAGCGGCCGTCGAGCAGCTGCCCGACGAGAGGGTCCTGGAGGGTCGTATCCACGCATGCGAGTCTACGAGCCGCCACGGACACGGCCCACCGGCCGGGGCGGACCCGGGGCCGTACTGCAGCCGAGCCGTGACAGGGACATGCGTGCCGCAGCCGCCGCCGGCGGTCCGGTGGGTCAGAACGCCGGGCGCTCCGGGTCCAGCACCGCGCGTCCCTCCACCGGCGACGAGGCCTCGGCGAAGTGGCGGCGCGGGATCCGGCCCGCGCGGTACGCCAGCCGCCCGCCCTCCACCGCATGCCGCATCGCCGCGGCCATCAGCTCGGGCTCCTGGGCCCGGGTCACCGCGGACGCCAGCATCACCGCCGCGCACCCCAGCTCCATCGCGAGCGCCGCGTCCGAGGCCGTCCCGGCGCCCGCGTCGAGAATCACCGGCACCCGGGCCTGCTCGACGATCAGCTGGAAGTTGTGCGGATTGCGGATGCCGAGGCCGGAGCCGATGGGGGAGCCGAGCGGCATGATCGCCGCGCACCCCACATCCTGGAGCCTGCGGGCCAGCACGGGGTCGTCATTGGTGTACGGAAGCACGGTGAAGCCGTCGTCCACCAGGGTCTCCGCGGCGTCCAGCAGCTCGATCGGGTCGGGCAGCAGGGTCCGCTCGTCGGCCACCACCTCCAGCTTGATCCAGTCGGTGCCGAGCGCCTCGCGGGCCAGCCGGGCGGTCAGCACGGCCTCGCCCGCGGTGAAGCAGCCCGCCGTGTTCGGCAGTACGCGGATGGAGAGCCGCTGGAGCACGGAGAGCACCGAGCCCTGCACGGTCGGATCGAGGCGGCGCATCGCGACGGTGGTGAGCTCGGTACCGGAGGCGGTCAGGGAGCGTTCCAGCACGTCGAGGCTGGGCGCCCCGCCGGTTCCCATGATCAGCCGGGAGCCGAAGGCGGTGTCGCCGAGGGTGAAGAGGTCGTCGGACATGGTCAGCCTCCCTGGACCGCGGTCAGGACCTCGACGCGGTCACCGTCACCGAGTGCGGCGGTGGACCACTGGCCGCGCGGGACGACGGTCTCGTTGACGGCGGCCGCGACGCCGGAGTGCGCGGCGGTCAGGGTGGCGACAAGGGTGTCCAGGGTGGTGCCCGCGGCGAGGAGACGGACCTCGCCGTTCACGGACACGGAGAGGGGCGCGGAATCGGTCATGCGGGCTGCTCCTGACGTACGGAGACGGCGGCGGACGAGAAACGGTGCGGGGTGAAGGGGCGGGCCACCTCGGGCAGCTCGCCTGTGGTGAGGAACTCCGCCATGACGTCGCCGGTGACGGGGGTCAGCAGCACCCCGTTGCGGTGGTGGCCGGTGGCGAGGTGGAGGCCGGGCAGGGCGGTGGGGCCGAGCAGCGGGGCGTTGTCGGGGGAGGCGGGGCGCAGACCGGCCCGGGTCTCGGTGAGCGGCAGCTCGGTGATGCCGGGCACCAGCTCGTGGGCGTCCCGCAGCAGCTCGTAGACGCCGCCCGCGGTGACGGTGGTGTCCCAGCCCATCTCCTCGCTGGTGGCGCCGACGACCAGTTCGCCGTTCTCGCGCGGTACGAGATAGACATGGCTGCCCCGAACCACGGCCCGGACCGTCCGGGTGAGGAACGGTGCGTACGCGGCGGGCACGGTCAGCCGCAGCACCTGTCCCTTCACCGGCCGGACCGGCGGCACGACCTCGTCCGGCAGCCCCGGGAGCCGGCCGCTGAGGCTGCCCGCGGCGAGTACGACCTGGTCGGCGGCGAGCTCCGTACCCCCGGCGAGCACGGCTCCGGCGGCCCGGTCGTGTGTCACCGTCAGGCGTTCCACCCATCCGCGATGGAAGATCACCCCGGCCCGCTCGCAGGCGGTCAGCAGTGCGGCGGCCAGCCGGCGGGGATCGATCTGGTGGTCGCCGTCGACCCGCAGACCGCCGCGGACGCCCGGCGCGAGCATCGGCTCCAGGCGGCGGCATTCGCGGCCGGTGAGCCACTCCGACTCCAGGCCCGAACGCTGCTGCAGGGCGTGCAGATCCCGCAGATGGGCACGGTCGTCGGAGTCCAGCGCGACGGCCAGGGTGCCGCAGGCGCGAAAGCCCGTCCCCTGTCCGCTCGCCGCCTCCAGCTCGGCCGCGAAGGCCGGATAGCGGGCGGCCGAGGCGACATTGAGGCCCAGCAGCATCTGTTCGCCGTAGTGGAGTTCGGTGACGGCGGCCAGCATGCCGGCCGCCACCCGGGCGGCTCCGCCACCCGGTTCGGGATCGACGACCGCGGTACGCAGTCCGCGTTGCGCGGCCCGCCAGGCGGTCACCAGACCGATGATCCCGCCCCCGACGACAAGGACATCGGATCCGTTTCCGTTGCGAGAAGAACGCATGGGCGTCCAGCCCCTCCCTTCGCCGGCATGACCCGGATCAGGTTCGTACGGTCGAAGGCCGCCCCAGCCTCCCTCTCAGCCCGGTGCGTCCGGGCTCCCGCGAGTGTTTTACGTCGCCACCCTAGACCCCGTCCCCCGGACCGGGTAAGGGAGCAGCCACCGTGGCCCGTTCGCTCGACGGACTCGTTCTCTCACCGGTCGCCGACCAGGCCCCGGGACAGGTCGGTACCCGTACCCGCTTCACGTACCACGAGAAGGACGGCCAGGTCTGGGCCGAGTACGCGGGCGGCGACGTGGTCCGCGGCCATCTCGTCGGTACCCGCGTCGACGACACCCTCGACTTCCTCCCCCATGGCCTCAAAGGCATGGGAGGTGCCCCTCCGTCCAGCTGAAGCAGGACGGCACGACATCCTCCGGTCACTGTGTCTCCACTGTCGTCGACCTCGCGGACGGCCGGGTCCGGCTGGACGAGCGGTGGGAGTGGGAGTCGCAGGAGGGCAGTGGTACGAGCACGGTCGAAGAGTTCCCCTCTTCCTGACGAACCGTCAGATGCTTAAGGTGTACGGGTGAGCGAGCAGCAGCAGTCAGAGCAGCCGGACCGGCAGGCAGGACGCCGTGTCGTCATCGTCGGCGCGGGCATGGCAGGCGTGCAGACGGCGGTGGCCCTGCGGGAACAGGGCTTCACCGGCTCCGTCGCCCTGATCGGCGCCGAACCGCACCAGCCCTACGACCGGCCCCCGCTGTCCAAGGCGGTACTGCTCGGCAAGGCCGAGGACTCCGCCTTCGACGTCGACTTCGAGGCGCTGGACATCGATCTGCAGCTGGGCCGCGAAGTCACCGGTGTACGACCGGGCGCGCATGAGCTGGACACCCCGTCAGGACCCGTTGCGTACGACGTCCTGGTGATCGCGACCGGCGCCGAACCGGTTGTCCTGCCCGGCGCCGAGGGTGTTCCCGGCGTCCATCTGCTGCGCACCCTCGACGACGCGGCACGGCTGCGGCCCGTACTCGACGGGCAGCACGGCGTCGTGGTCGTCGGCGCGGGCTGGATCGGCGCCGAGTTCGCCACCGCGGCCCGCGCCGCGGGCTGCGAGGTCACCGTCGTCGAGGCCGCCGACCGGCCCCTCGCGGACGCGATGCCCGCCGAGGTCGCCGCCCCGATGACCGCCTGGTACGCCGAGAGCGGCGCCGAACTCCTCACCGGAGCCCGGGTCGCCCGCATCGAACCCGGCCGGGTGATCCTCGCGGACGGCCGCACGATCCCGGCCGGAGCGGTCGTCGTCGGAATCG
The DNA here is from genome assembly GCF_042882185.1 of Streptomyces sp. NPDC058239. Lineage (NCBI taxonomy): Bacteria > Bacillati > Actinomycetota > Actinomycetes > Kitasatosporales > Streptomycetaceae > Streptomyces > Streptomyces sp. NPDC058239. The sequence goes on along the minus strand of NZ_JBHVWS010000001.1, from coordinate 413,045 downwards.
GCGCACGGCCCGCCACGGGCTGGCTGGCCGGCTCCGGTATCGCGCTCGGCCCCGACGGATCGGTGACCGCCGACGGGGCGCTGCGCACCTCGCTCCCCGATGTGTACGCGGTCGGTGACTGCGCCTCGTTCCCCTCCTTGCGGTACGGCGAACGCCTTCTCATCCACCACTGGGACAACGCCCTCCAGGGCCCTCGGACCGCCGCCGCCAACATCATCGGGGCGGGGGCCGAGGACGGCCCGGCGCCGCAGACGTACGACCCCGTGCCGTACTTCTGGTCCGAGCAGTTCGACCGGTTCGTGCAGTACGCGGGCCACCACGGGAGCGCCGACACCCTGCTGTGGCGCGGCGATCCGGCCGGTCCCTCCTGGTCGGTGTGCTGGCTGCGGGACGGCGTCCTGGTCGCGGTCCTCGCCGTCGGCCGGCCACGCGATCTGGCGCAGGGGCGCAAGCTCATCGAGGCGGGGGTCCGGCTCGATCCGGCACGGGCCGCCGACCCCTCCGTACCGCTGAAGTCGGCGACCCTCTGACGGCGTACCCCGACCCCCGTACGGTCGGCCCGGCTACCGACTGTCGGTCCGGGATGGCACGCTTGTCCCTGTGACCGAGATTGACGCAAAGATCGATGCTCTCGTCCCTGCCTGGCTCCACCTTCCCGACATCGCCGAAATGCTCGATGTCGAGGTGACACGCGTGCGGCAACTGGTCAAGGAGGGCCAGCTCATCGCCGTACGACGTGGTGAGAACCGGACGCTGCAGGTGCCTGCCGCCTTCATCGACGGCAACAAGGTGGTCAAGGGTCTCTCCGGAACCCTGACGCTCCTGAGGGACGACGGCTACACCGACGAAGAGATGCTGGAATGGCTCTTCACCCCCGACCCGACCCTGCCGGGCACCCCTGCCCAGGCGCTGAGTGAGAATCGCGGCACGGAGGTGAAGCGCCGCGCCCAGGCGCTCGCCGTCTGACCGCAGTCCGTATGTGAGGGGCGGGCCGCGCAGGAGTGCGCGGCCCGCACCCCCGTGCTGTACCGACAACCGCTCCGCAAGGCTCTTCAGGGGGAAACGCACCATGTCCACGCCTCGCGCACTGCTGTCCGATGCCCGGCTCTATCTGTGCACGGACGCCCGCAGGCGCCAAGGTGACCTCCCCGCGTTCCTCGACGCCGTCCTCTCCAGCGGGGTGGACATCGTCCAGCTGCGCGACAAGGGCATGGAAGCGGCCGAGGAGCTCGATCACCTGGCGGTATTCGCCGAGGCCTGCAGGCGCCACGGCAAGCTCCTCGCGGTGAACGACCGGGCCGATGTCGCCCACGCCATCGGCTCCGATGTGCTGCACCTCGGCCAGGGCGACCTGCCGGTCCCCGCCGCCCGCGCCATCATCGGCGAGGATGTGGTGATCGGCCGCTCCACCCACGCCGAGTCCGAGGTCGACGCGGCCGTCGCCGAGCCCGGGGTGGACTACTTCTGCACCGGCCCCTGCTGGCCCACCCCGACCAAGCCCGGCCGGCACGCCCCGGGCCTGGACCTCGTGCGGTACGCCGCCTCGCTCGACCAGCGGCGTCCGTGGTTCGCCATCGGCGGGATCGACGCGGGCAATCTCGACGAGGTGCTGGACGCCGGAGCGCGCCGGGTGGTCGTCGTACGGGCGATCACCGAGGCCATCGACCCGGCTGCCGCCACCGCCGAGCTGGCCAAGCGAATCCGGGTGCGCACCGGAGCGTGATCCGGCCAAGTGTCCGAAGGATGGACAAACAACCAGTCAATTCGGGCAATTACCGCTGGTCTGGTCCTGTGGTCGTCGCGCTCTGGTTAACCTGCCCGTATGGCCCTTGGCACACCTTCTACCAGGACAGACCACGCGCGCACGGTGCGTGAGTTCCTCGCGACCGGTAAGACTTCGTATTCGTTCGAGTTCTGGGCGCCCAAGACCGAGAAGGGCGAGCGGAACCTCTGGAATGCGCTGCGCCGCGTCGAGGCGGTGGGGCCGAGCTTCGTCTCCGTGACCTACGGGGCCGGTGGCTCCACCCGGGCCGGGACGGTCAAGGCCACTCAGCAGATCGCTGCCGATTCCACCCTCACTCCGGTCGCGCACCTCACGGCGGTCAACCACTCCGTCGCCGAGCTGCGCAACATGATCGGGCAGTACGCCGACGCCGGAATCCGGAACATCCTCGCCGTGCGCGGAGACCCGCCCGGCGACCCGATGGGCGAGTGGGTCGAGCACCCGCAGGGTGTGCGGTACGCAGCCGATCTCGTTCGGCTCATCAAGGAATCCGGCGATTTCTGCGTCGGCGTCGCGGCATTTCCCGAGATGCACCCGCGCTCGACCGACTGGGACACCGACACCCGGCATTTCGTGGACAAGTGCCGCGCCGGTGCCGACTATGCGATCACCCAGATGTTCTTCAATCCGGAGGACTATTTGCGGATGCGTGACCGTGTGGTCGCTGCGGGTTGCGAAACGCCGATCATCCCCGAGGTCATGCCGCTGACCAGCGTCAAGCAGTTGGACCGGTTTGCGCAGCTCAGCAACGCGTCTTTCCCTTCCGCACTGAAAGAACGCATCCTCGCCGCCAAGGACGATCCCGCCGCTGTACGCTCCATTGGCATCGACTTCGCAACGCAGTTCTGCGCGAGGCTGCGATCCGAGGGTGTGCCCGGACTGCACTTCATCACGCTCAACAACTCGACGGCGACGCTCGAAATCTACGAGAATCTCGGACTGCACAAGCAGTCGTGACCGGCCGTACCCGCCACGACCCGGGGCGGTGGCCGTAGGAGGGGGCGGGCATGGGCTGGACAGTCCTCTACATCGCGTTCGGAATCGTCGCGCTGTGGCTGCTCGGCGAGGTGCTCCTGCAGTACAAGGCGCGCCTTCGCTGGCGTCTGCTCGCCTTCGCAGGCTTCGGCTGTGTGGTCGTCGGCGTACTGATGCCGTCCGTGTTCGTCATCGCCGTCGGCGCGATCGCGTTCGCGACGGGGCAGACGTACGTCACGCTGTCCTTCAGGCGCGGCTTCTCGACCGGCTGGGCGATAGGGGGCAGCCCCGGCGAGAGCCGTCGCCGCCGGGGCGGGGGCGACCGGGACAGTCGCGAGCCCACGCTCGAGGTGTCGGACCTGGAGATGGAGTACGACGAGCAGGTCCCGCAGCGGGCCGGCGCCGCGGCGCCGGGGGCCGCGGTCTACGAGCCGGAGCCGCTGCCGGACGACACCGGGCAGTACGGCATCTACAGCGATCACCCGCAGTCGCAGCAGGGACAGAACCAGGGCCGGCAGCCCGAGCAGCAGCCCCAGTACGCGGCGTACGACCCCTACGCCGACCACTCCACGTACACGGCACCGGGCCAGGAGCCGTACGCCGGTCAGGAGCCGTTCGCCGGGCAGTACGACTACGGCACGGGCCAGCAGCAGTACGCCGCATACTCCGACCCGTACATCGGGACCGGCACCACCGGCGGCTCCACGCAGTACACCTCGTACGACAGCAACGGCAACGGCTACGACAGTTACGGCGGCCAGCAGCAGTACGCCGCCGATCCGTACGCCCAGCAGTACGCCCCCGAGACCCCGCCCGGCGGCGTCTGGGTGCCGCAGCAGCGCGAGGGCGAGCAGTACCCGCCCGCACCTCCGGAGCAGCCCGCACAGCCCGCCCCGTACCCGAACGGCTACGACACCGGCTACAACGAGCAGCAGTACCGCTACTGACGGCGGACCGGCAGGAACAGGGCGCCGCGGGAGTGACCGAGGGCAGGGCGGCGATCGGACCTGCCCGGCACCCCGGTGGCGCCGACGACCGGCGGCCTCTCCCTCATCGGGAGCCCCGGAACCCGTCCCCCTCCACGATCAGCCCGGCGACCAGCGCCCCCGACATCCCCGCGTGGGCGAGCCCGCCACCCGGATGCGACCAGCCGCCCGCGACATGGAGCCCCGGCAGCCGGGTGCGATTGCCCGGGTGCAGATACGCGCCCCCTGCCCCGGCCAGCGCGGGCGCGGGCACCGAGCCGCCCTCGGCGCCGGTGTCGGCCGCCGTCTCGGCCGGGGTTCGTACCTCGGCGTGGAGCAGTCGCTCCCGTATGCCGGGCACTGCCGCGCCGGCCGCTTCGATCAGTGCGTCGGCGCACCGCTCGCGCAGCGCCGCGTCCGTCCAGTCCACCGCGCCGTGCGGGGCGACCGTCGCCATCAGGGTCACTGCCTCGTGCGCGTCGTCGGGGCGGGTCGACGGGTCGTCCGGGCGCAGCACCGCCACCGTGGGACGGTCGGCAAGCCTTCCGCCGAACACCGCCTCGCGCTCCGCCCCGCCGTCCGCCGGGTGCACCAGGGTCCGGTGCACGGCATCCGCGGGCCGGGCGCCGCGCAGCGACAGCAGGACCAGGAACCGGCCCGGCACCACTGCCTGCCCCGGCTGCACCGCGACATCGCCGTCCCGCCACAGCTCCTGACCGGGCACCAGGCCCGGATTCGGACGGGCCCCCAGCACCACATGGCCGGCCTCGGCAACCGTCCCGTCCAGGAGCTCGACGCCCGCCGCCCGGCCGTCCTTCTCGACGACCCGGGCCACCTCGCCGCCGAAGACGAACTCCACCTTCCGGGCCAGACACCGCTCGTACACCGCCTGCGCCAGGGCCCGGATCCCGCCGGAGACGTACCAGCTGCCGAAGGTCTCCTCCATGTACGGCAGCAGGGCGGCCGCCGCCGGGGCGCGCAGCGGGTCGAGGCCGTACGACAGGGCGTACCCGTCGAACAGGGCGGCCAGCCGGGGATCCGAGAGCTCCCACGCGCCGACTTCCGTCACCGTGCCCGCCCGACGGGCCGGGCGCAGCAGCCGGCGCTGCCGGAGCGCGGGATACGGATCACGGCCGAGCACCTGCCAGTCGGAGCGCAACGGCTCCTCCAGCAGCGGACGCCGGGACCGGTCCCAGGCATCGCGCGCCCGGTCGAGGAACTCGCCCCAGGCCGCGCCCGCGCCGCCCCCGAGGGCGGTGTCCAGGGCGGCGACCACCCCGGCCCGTGAGGCATTCGGCAGCGAGACGGCCGTGCCGTCCGCGAAGATGTGGCGGCTCGCCGGATCGACCTGGGTCATGGTGACGCACCGTTCCAGCGGCTCCTTGCCCGTCTTGACGAACAAGTCGCGGTAGACCGCCGGCAGATGCAGCAGCGTGGGACCGGTGTCGAAGGCGAAGCCCTCGTGGGCATACCGGCCGACCGAGCCGCCAAAGGTCTCCGACCGCTCGTACACCGTCACCCGGTGGCCTGCCACGGCGAGCCGGGCGGCCGCCGCCATCGCGCCCATCCCGGCGCCGATCACCGCAATTCGTGCCATGTCAGTGACCTTAACGGCCGCCTGGGACACTCAGTCCAGCGGCCAGTGCGAACCGGTCCCGGCCAGGCGTTTCTCCTCGCGGCGCTGGGCCCTGCGGCGCAGGAACCGACGGATCCGGGAGGCCAGGAAGACCAGTATCACCATGCCGAGCAGCAGTAGCGCCGCGGCGATGATCGCGGCCGCCAGCGGATGGAATATCGCGAACGTGACGATTCCTGCGACGCCCAGGTCCTCGGCCGTGCTCACCGCGATATTGCTGAACGGCTCGGGGGAGGTGTTGACCGCCATCCTGGTGCCGGCCTTCACCAGATGGCTCATCAGCGCCGTGGAACCACCGACGGCCCCGGCCGCGAGCTCCGGCAGCGAACCGCTCTCGCCGGCCAGCAGCGCCGCCACGACGGCACCGGCGACCGGCCTGATGACGGTGTGCGCCGAGTCCCAGACCGAGTCCACGTACGGGATCTTGTCCGCCACCACCTCGCACAGGAAGAGCACACCGGCAACGACGAGGACATCGGTGCGCTGCAGCGATGCGGGCACCTCGTCGCTGATCCCGGTCGCGCCGAAGACACCGAGCAGCAGGACCACCGCATAGGCGTTGATCCCGCTCGCCCAGCCGCTTGTGAACACCAGAGGGAGTACGGACACGGACGCGATCGTAACCAGACGGCGATCGGCCCGGAGTGGGGTTCGGTGCGCAGCCCTGAGTATCCGTACCTAGACAACGAGATGAGTAGGTGCGCGGATGGGTTCCCACCTGCGCGGACGGGAGACTGGAGCCCACGGAGAGGGGCGCGGCACCGGCACCGCCGACACGGGGCGGCGGAACGGGCGCGGCACTCCTTCCGGAGCGGGGGAGCACGACGGAGAGCCCGGGGACCACGGGGGAAAACGGGGGTCACGGGGGAAGGTTCTCCGGTTGCACAGCAGACGCCGGTCCGGCGCAGGCTCGGGGGGATCGAGCCTTGCCGGACCGGCGTCCTTGTGTGTCGGTGCGGGCGGCCGCGGCGGGGTGGCCCCGCCTCAGGGGCCGGCCCCCACGGGGTCAGCGCCCGCTGACGCGCCCGTGCAGCAGCAGCGACAGCGCCGAGTGCACATCGTCGATCGACCGCTCCGGCTGGAACGCCTGCCAGTCCAGAGCCGCCACCAGCACCATGCCGACCAGGGCGGCAGCCGTCAGCTGGATGTCGATCTCCTCGCTGAGCTCACCGTTCTTCACGCCCTCGCGCAGCACCTCCTCGACCACGGCGACGGCCTCCTGACGCACCACCAGAAGGGTCGACTGCCAGGCCCGGTTGGTGCGCCACAGTTCCGCGACGTACAGCTGGGTGAAGGCCGGATAGCGGTCGATGAAGACCAGACCGGCCCTGATCATCGCGTCCAGGCCCTCGACCCGGGTGCCGCCGCGCCCCTCGGTCTCCTCCGCCGCCGAGCGCAGCGATGCCGTGAGCAGCCCGACGCCGTGGCGCAGCAGCTCCTCGAAGAGCTCGGTCTTGCTCTTGAAGTTGTAGTAGACCGTGCCCTTGGCGACCCCGGCGCGCTCGGCGATCTCGTCCACCGTGGTCGCCGAGAAGCCCTTCTCGGCGATGAGAGTCACGGCCGCCTCGTAGAGCTTCTGCCGGGTGGCCTGGCGGCGCGTGGTGCTACTGCTTTCCATGCCCCTGATTCTCACAGGTCCGGGCGCGCTCACAGGCTCAGCTCCGGGTGAAGGCGGTCCAGGGTCCACACCTGCTTGCGGCGTGCGGAGACCGCCGTCAGTGCGAGCGCCCCCGCTGTGAAGGCCAGCAACACCGCGCAGCCCTGCCAGACGGGACCGAGCCCGCCGCCCGTGATCAGCCGGCGCAGCCCATCGACGACGTAGCTCATCGGCAGGTAGGGGTGGATCGCGTTGAAGAATCCGGGGCTGGTCTGGACGGGATACGTGCCCCCGGCCGAGGTCAGCTGGAGCATCAGCACCGCGAGCACGAGAATCCGTCCGGCAGCTCCGAACCGGGCGTTGAGCCACTGGACGATCGCTGCGAAGCAGCAGGTGACCAGCGCCAGGAAGCCGATCGTTCCGGCGGCACGGGTCATCTGCAGACCGAGGCCCCAGTGCAGTACGGACATCAGGGCGGCCACCTGCAGCAGACCGATCGCGGCCACCGGCAGCCAGCCCGCGAAGGCGATCCGCCAGGCGGAGGCCCCGGCGGCGAGTGCGCGCCGGTTGAGCGGCTGGATCAGCATGTACGCCACCATCGCGCCGACCCAGAGCGAGAGCGGGATGAAGTAAGGGGCGAAGCCGGTGCCGTAGTTGGGGGCCGAGTGCAGCGACTTGGAGGCCAGTTGCACCGGGTCGGCCATGACCTCCGTACGCGCGTCGCGGTCCTTCTTGTCGTAGTCGGGAATCTTGCCGACGCCGTCGTTGAGTCCCTGGGCGAGGGTGGCCGAACCGTCGCCGAGCCGGATCAGTCCGCCGTCCAGGTCGTTCGCGCCCTTCTTGAGATTGCTCACCCCGGTGTCCAGGTCGGCGGAGCCGGTCTTGGCCGTGGCCAGGCCGGTGTGCAGTTCGTCCGCTCCCTTGGCGACCTTGTGGGCGCCGGTGTTGAGCGCGTTGACCTTCTTCACGGCGGACTTGAGGTCCTCGTTCAGGTGCGGCGCGCTCTCGGCCAGGTCAGTGGCCTGCTGCTGCAGCGTGGTCAGCTGGGCGCGAAGCTTCTTCAGATCGCCGTTCTGGTTCGTGACCAGCACATTCACGTCGTCGGCCACCTTCGCGACATCGGCCGCCGCGGTCTTCGCGCGCTTCAGCGGCGGGCAGACGGTGGGGTCGGCGAGCAGCTGCTCCGTGCAGCGGGTGCGGTAGACGTCGGCCAGGTCGTCGGAGGCTGTGTGGGCGGCGGTGGCCGCGGTGGGCGCCGACTTCACCAGCAGGTCGAGGTTGTCCCGTACGGTCTGCGAGGAATCGGCGACCAGCCGGGCGGTGTCGCCGATCGACTTGCCGTTGTCCTTCAGGAACGGGCGGACGTCGGCCGCCACCCCGTTGACCTTGTCGGCGAGCAGCTGGGTCCCGTCGGCGACCTGCCGGGAGCCGGTTTCGAGGTCGCCGGCGCCCTTGTTCAGCTTGACGATCCCACCGGCCAGACTGCTGCTGCCGGCCTTGGCGTCCTTCAGCCCGTCCGCCAGATCCTGCGATCCCTTCTTCGCCTTGCCGATGCCGCCCTTGAGGTCGTCGGCACCCTTGGCGGCCTTCGCCGTCGCGTCGTGGAGGTCGGAGAAGCTGATGAAGATCCGGTCGAGGAAGCCGCGCGAGGCGTTGGTCGACGCGGCGGTGCGCACCTCGGAGAACACCGTCCGGGAGATCTGCCCGACGATGTAGTTGTTGGCGTCGTTGGTCCGCACCTGGAGCGCGCCGGTCTCGGGGGAGTCACCCGAACTGGATGCGATCTGCTTGCTGAAGTCCGACGGCATGGTGAGCGAGAGGTAGTACGTACCGTCCTCGACGCCCTTGTGCGCCTCGGCGGAACTCACCTCGTGCCACTCGAAGGTCTTGGAGTCGAGGAGCTTGCCGGTGATCTCGTCACCGACCGCGATGTGCTTTCCGGCGGCGGTGGTGCCCTTGTCGTCGTTGACCAGCGCGACCGGGATCTTGTCGAGGCGGCTGTACGGGTCCCAGAAGGAGCACAGGTACAGGGCGCCGTAGAGCAGCGGCAGCAGCAGGAGCGCGATCAGTGCGGCGACCGGCAGTTTTCCCCTGCCGAAACGCTTCAGCTCAAGCGCGGCCAGTCTCGGCGAACGCATCGGCCGGTCCCTCCTCGGTCGTGGTTTCCTCGGCTGCGGTGTCCTGCGCGTCCGCCGGAGCGGCCGTGGTGTCGGTACGTACGGTGATGGCGCCCTCGGGTGCCTGGCTGCACACGGCGAGCACGGTCGTCCCGCTGTCGGCGATGGACCGCAACAGCTCCCAGGCCTGGGCCCGTTCGGCGTCGGAGAGCTTGAGATCGGTGTCGTCCACCGCGAGCAGCCGGGGCCGGCCGATCAGCGCGAGGGCGATGGACAGCCGCAGCGCCTCCAGCCGTTCCAGATCCCGTACGGAGGTCCGCTCGGCCTTGGGCAGGGCGGCGGGGTCGAGTCCGGCGGCGTCCAGCGCCGCGTCGATCCGTTCCTGCGCGGCGGCGATGCGCTCGGCGCGCGGACGCAGCAGAGCGCGCAACGAACCGTCGAAGCGGCGCTGCAGCAGGGCCCGCTCCCGCAGGTGCTCGGCGACGGTGAAGGCCGGGTCGAGCTCGCTGACTCCGGGCACCGGGCCCAGTGCGCTGATGCGGCGTACGGCGGCCATCTGGCGCGGCAGGCGCAGTCCGCCGATCTCCGCCCGGCCCTCGGTGGGGCGCATCCGGCCGGTGAGGGCGAGAAGCAGGCAGGTGCGGCCGGAGCCGGACGGGCCCTCGATCGCCACGAGTGAGCCGGGCCCGGCCTCGATGCCTGCACCCCGGAAGGCCCAGCCGCGTGGTCCCTTGAGCCCGAAATCCTCGGCGGTGACAGCTGCCCCGTGCGGGCTGTCCACAGACTCTCCCCTTTTTGAACTGACTGGTCAGTCTAAAAAGTATCCCGAACTCGCGATCGAAGCAAAAGGGCAGGTCAGGCGGTAGGCGGGGCCGATTGTCAGTGGCGCCCCTCACGATGGATACATACGGCCACGGAGCCGTTACACGAGACAGGAGGTTTCGTCATGGCCCACTCGTCCGCAGCAGCCGCACCCCGGCGCCGCGCAGACGGCCCTGCCCCCTCACTGACCGGTCCGGCAAACGATGTCCATCCCGTTGTGCGCCGCACCACGGCGCCGCCCGCCGCCCTCGATCTGCTCGCCCAGGCCCGCACCGGCCTCGACGAGGCCGCCGTTCTCGATGTGCCGAACGAGCGGTATGCCACCGCCCACCTCGCCGCGCTGCGCACTGCTGCCGCCGTGCTCGCCGTGCGGGGCCGCCCCGAGGCATCCCGGAGGCGCCGCGAGCGGATCCGCAGCGCCTGGGAGGTTCTCCCGGAAATAGCCCCCGAACTGACCGAATGGAGCGCACTGTTCGCCTCCGGCGCCCGTCGCAGAGCCCGCGCGGAAGCCGGTATACCGGGTGCGGCCAGCCGGCGGGACGCCGACGATCTGCTGCGTGACGCGGCGATGTTCCTGCGCCTGGTCGAGCGGCTGCTGGCGCTTCAGCCGGTGCTCCCGCAGGCCCGGAGGGAGCGGCCCGACGCAGGATGACGGCGACGGGGGCGCGAGGCAATAGGGTGGACAGCACCTGTACCACCTGCACTGTTCACGCTCCGCCGTCAGCGGCGGCACCGTGCCGAGGAGTCATCTGCCGTGTCGGACCAGCTGCGCCCCCGCGCCTCCCTCCGTACCGCCGTGGTCTGGGAGGTCCTGAAGGACGCCCTCGACCGCCAGGTCAAGGCGACCGGCAGGGACGCCCTGGATGTCCTGGACACCGGCGGCGGCACCGGCAACTTCGCGGTGCCGGTCGCCCGTCTCGGCCACCGGGTCACCGTCGTCGACCCCAGCCCCAACGCGCTCTTCGCCCTGGAGCGCCGAGCCGCCGAGGCCGGGGTCGCCGACCGGGTCCGCGGCGTCCAGGGCGACATCCACGGCCTGTTCGAGGTGGTGGAGCGCGGTGGTTACGACGCGGTGCTGTGCCACGGAGTCCTGGAGTACGTGGACGACCCCGCCGAAGGTGTGCGCAACGCGGTCGAGGCGCTCCGTCCGTCCGGTGCGCTCAGCCTGCTCGCCGCCGGGCTCGGCGGCGCGGTCCTGGCCCGGGCACTCGCCGGTCACTTCACCGAGGCGCGGCAGGCGCTCAGCGACCCGGCGGGCCGCTGGGGCGACGGGGACCCGGTGCCCCGGCGCTACACCGCGGAACAGCTCACCGAGCTGGTCTCCGCGGCGGACGTCGAGGTCGGTGCGGTCCACGGCGTACGAGTCTTCGCCGACCTCGTACCGGGCGTCCTGGTGGACACCGAGCCCGGTGCCATGGAGGCCCTGCTCAAGCTGGAGGCGGCCGCGGCCGAACTGCCCGCCTTCCACTCGGTCGCGACGCAGCTGCACGTTCTGGGCACGAAGCGCGCCTGAGCGCGCGGCCGCCGACCAGTGGTAGCTCAGCTGTAGCGCGGCTGATCAGGGACGCAGCCGCAGATGGAGTACGCCCCAGGACCCCCGATCGGGGGCTTCGCCACGTATGATCGGGGGACACCATCCGGCATGACGGATCGGAGGTTGGGGAATCAACGCCTCAGCAGCTGAGTCGTCATGGCGGCCCGGACTGGCTGATTGGCAAAGAGGGCGGGTTTCACGGGGGCGATTCCCTGCCTATCCTGGAAGGGCCGCATACCGGCCGCCCCCCGCGGCCGACGACGAGGAGGACTCCGTGCCGCTCTCGGAGCACGAGCAGCGAATGCTCGAGCAAATGGAGCGAGCGCTGTACGCCGAAGATCCCAAGTTCGCGACAGCGCTCGAGGGAAGCGGGCTGCGTACGTACACCCGGCGACGGGTCTACCAGGCGGTCGCAGGCTTCCTGGTAGGTATCGCGCTCCTCATGGCCGGAATGGTCGCCCAGCAGATCTGGATCAGCGTGGTGGGGTTCCTCGTCATGCTCGGCTGCGCGGTCCTTGCGGTCACAGGTTGGCGCAAAGCGCCCAAGCCGGGCGAGCGACAGGCAGCCGGAGGCGGCGGCGAGCGCCGTCAGCCCAAGCAACGCCGGACCGTGATGAATCGGATCGAGCAGCGGTGGCAGCGTCGCCGTGACGAGCAGGGCCAATAGGGCCTCGAACAATCGTGGGTGATTTGCAGACGCATTTCAGCCGCCGCCCCTCACGTGTGCCCGGGTTCGGCCCGCCGCCGCACTCACATGCCGGGCGGCCCCGAAAACCGAGCCTGCCCGGCGCTTGAGTGCATACCTTCGTCCGGGGCAGTGCGAGAAAGCTCCGAACCTGTCCGGCCAATCGGGGCAAGGGACTGTCGGGGGCGGGCCCCAGGAAGCTTCGGGCCCGTCCGCTGCCGGGGCGAAGGCCGCCGGGCGGGCCCGAAGCGCCTACCGGCCCGTCCGGCGATCGAGGACAGAGACGGGGCCGCAGGCCAGGCCCGCCGTCACCCCTGCCGGCGTGACAGAACCGGGCCGCAGGCCAGGCCCCGTCACCCCTGCTGGCGGGAAGGCCGTCGCAGCCAACCGGCCCACCGGTCCCGGCGCCACCGCGCCGCCCACCTGCCGGTGAACGCCGCCCAGCGATCCGAGGCCGCCCAGATCACCCGAACGGCCGAGCGTGGCGCCGCGACTGCGCGGATCCGGGCGAACCGCCCGGCCGACGCCCGCAGTCCGGCCCGCACCGTCTCCACGTCCTCGGCGAGCCCGGTACCCGACCGGGGCTCCGGGGCGTAGAGCACCTGCTCCACCGCCCCCGCCACCCGGTGCACCGCGGCGGCCTCGTCGGGGCCGAGCTGACCCAGCCGCACCACCCGGGCCGCCGCCTTGCGCGGGGTCCGGGAGTCATCCGGCTCGATGCCGTGGTCCCATGCCGTGTCGATGATCTCCTGCCAGGCCGCCAGCGTTCTGGCTGTCGCATCCGCCGGCGTACGCCCGGCGGAGAAACTCAGCCGGCGCCTGCGCGCCCGAACCCGCCAGAGCATCGGCAGCAACGGGAGCGCCAGGATCAACCCGGCGGCCAGGACCAGACCGAGGACGGTGCCTGTCGGCGTCCCGGAATCCGTCGGAGCCGCTGCCCCCGGCGCCGCCGAGCTGCCGCACTCGCCCTGCTTGCGCATCTGGGCCGGGCAGCTGTCCGAGACGGACGGCGCGACAGTCGGAGCGGCCGAGGCGCCCTTCTCCGGCCGGGCCGGATCGGACGTGCCGCCGACGGGGGCGTCCGACTGGGTGTAGGACGGGGCGGTGCCCCGCGTCGGCGTCGGTTCGAAACGGGTCCACCCGATGCCCTCGAAATACAGCTCGGGCCAGGCATGAGCATCGCGCAGCCCCACCGACACCGAACCGTTCGGCTGCGCAGTGCCGGGAGTGAAGCCCACCGCGACCCGGGCCGGAATGCCCAGTGTCCGCGCCATCGCAGCCATCGTGAACGAGAAGTGGACGCAGAAGCCCCGCTTGTCCTTCAGGAACCGGCCGATCGCCGCGCTCCCGGTGCCCGAGTTCACCGAGGTGTCGTAGGTGAAGCCGCCGTCCGAGGCGAAGAAGTTCTGCAGCTTCACCGCCCGCTCGTAGTTGTTGGCGGCGCCCTTCGTCACCCTGTCCGCGGTCTGCCCGACCACCTTCGGCAGGGAGTCGGGAACACTGGTGTACTCGCGCTGCAGAGCGGCCGGCGCGGCGCCTGCCGCGGCGAGCTGATCAGCGGTCGGCTGGACCATCAGACTGGAGACCTGGTACTGCGCACCGCGGGTCGTCTCCCCGCGGTCACCGACGAGCGTCCGCCCCATCGGCTCGTATCGCCAGCGCCCGCCGATCCTGACCTCGGTCGCGGGGTAGGGGAGCGGCAGATAGGTCTGCTGGTAGGAACGGGACGCGGAGATGTTCGACCTGATCTCCGTGGCCAGGACGTCCGGGCCGAGGCCCTCCGGGGTCGGGAGCCGCTTCGGTACATCCTTCAGACGGCGCGTGGAGGGCCGCCACTCGCTTCCGTTGAACTGATCCAGGGCCAGGATCCGCAGATAGAAGCCCTGCGGGTCACCGGAATCGGTGCGGTAGGACATCACCTCCCGGTTCTCCGGCTGGTTCAGATTGTTCTGCAGCGAGACCAGGGGGTTGACCGCGGAGATGGTGCCTCCGCCGCTCCCTTTGCCGTTCGTGCCGCCCGTACCGGCCAGCAGACCGCTGTCGAGTGCGGGCAGCGCCGCCGGTACGACCAGTGAGATCCCCAGCGCAAGCGCACCGATGCGGCGTCCGGTGCGGACCGGGGCCGTCGGACGGCCGTCGGAGAACGCCGCACCGACCGCCGGACCGCCAGGGGGGCTGGTCGCGCCGCTGAAGACCCGCCCCCACTGGGAGAGCCGGTCCCGGCCCTCGGCCAGCAGAAGCAGCAGATAGCCACCGGCCGCGAGCAGGAACCAGAGCCAGTCCGCTCCGCCCTCGAAAAGTCCCGCGGCCACCGAGTACAGCGCGAGGAGCGGCAGACCGGCCGGGGCCGCGCTGCGGAACGTCACAGCGAGGGCGTCCACGGCCAGACCGACCAGCAGCACACCGCCGATCAGCATCAGCCGGATGCCGTCCGTCACGGGCGCCGGAGCGGCGTACCTCCCGACATCCTCGGCGCCCGATGTCAGCAGATCCGCGAGCCGCTGGACGGCCTCCGGACCCGGCAGGACACCGGCCAACGCCTGAGTCCTGGCGAACACCACCGTCAGCAGAACCAGCGTGACCAGTGTCTGCGCCGCGACGATCAGCATCCGGGGCATGGGCACCCGGCGGGCGAGCGCGCCCATCCCGCTCTGGACCGCCAGCACAAACGCGGCCTGCAGGAACCACCCGGCCGGCTCGACCAGCGGCAGCATCGAGCCCGCCGCCATCAGCGTCGCCGCGAAAGCGCACAGCGTCAGCCGACCACGACCGCTCATGACCATCCCCCGGAGAAACCTGTCGTGCCACCTGTGGTGCCGCCGACGGCAGCGGACTGCGTCGCCACGCCCTGGTGTCCCGCCTGCTGCCAATACCGGGCGAGACCGGTCCCCGGCGCCACCGCCACCGCCGTCCAGCCCGATTCACGCAGCAGCCGCAGCCGCCGTTCGAACGCCGTGTCCGCCCCCGCGGGCGCGGCGCCCTGCGCCCAGGCCATGCTGTCCAGTACGAACGCGACGGCGCCACCACTGCGCTGCCGCATCCGGGCCGCCACCGCCGCCTGCTCCTCGTCCAGATCGCCGAAGAACGCGATCAGCAGCCCTTCGTTGCCGCCGCGCAGTACGTCGTAGGCACGTGACAGACCGCCCCCGTCGGAGTGATCTACCACCGCCAGGGTGTCCATCATCAGCCCCGCGGAGTCGGCGGACTCCTGCGTCGATCCGGCGAAGCCTCCTTCGCCCTCGCCCGGAACCGCGTTCCCGTCGTCGGTCAGCAGCCGGACCGCGAAGCCGCGCTCCAGCATGTGCACCAGCGTGGACGCCGCACCGGACACCGCCCACTCGAAGGCGGAGTCGGGCCCCGTCCCCTGATAGGCGACCCGCCGGGTGTCCAGCAGCACCGTGCACCTGGCCCGCTGCGGCTGCTCCTCGCGGCGCACCATCAGCTCGCCGTAGCGCGCGGTGGAGCGCCAGTGGACCCGGCGCAGATCGTCGCCGTGCCGGTAGCCGCGCGGAATCACGTCGTCGTCACCGGCCAGCGCCAGCGAACGCTGCCGTCCCTCGCCGTATCCGGAGGCCTCGCCCGCCAGCCGTACCGGCGGCAGCGGCTCGGTCCGCGGAATGACGACGAGGGTGTCGTACGCGCTGAACGAACGGGTCAGCTCGCACATCCCGAACGGATCGCTCAGCCGCAGCTGCAGCGGACCCAGCGGATAGCGCCCGCGCAGATCCGACCGCACTCGGTAGGAGACCTCGCGACGACCGCCCGCCTCCACCCGGTCCAGCACGAACCGGGGCCGCGGCCCGAGCACGTAGGGCACTCGGTCCTGCAGCATCAGCAGCCCGGTCGGCAGCCGGGACACGTTCTCCATCCGCAGATGGACCCGCGCCTCCGTGCCCGCGGGCACCCGGGACGGCGAGAGCCGCCGGGTGCCCGCGACCCGGTAACGGGTGCGGACGAGCACCACGACACAGACGAGTGGCAGCGCGGCGAGCAGCAGCCCGACCCGCAGCAGATCCGCCTGTCCCAGCACATACGCGCAGATCGCCGCGGCGATACCGGCCGCGAGGAAGGACCGCCCGCGTGTGGTCAGCCCGCTCAGAGCGGCCCGCAGACCGCCCTTGTCGTCGCCGTCGTCCATCGCGGCCGGCCCCCCGGAGGTCATCACACCCGCCGTACGCCGGGCTGCTGCCGGCTGTACACCGGACGGCCCGGCTGGTGCTGGGGCTGCACGGTGGCGGCGCCGCCACCGGCGGTGGGTACCGGTGTCTGCTGCAGGATCTCCAGCACGACCTGCTCGGCGGTACGACGGTTCAGCTGGGCCTGTGCCGTCGGCAGCAGCCGGTGCGCGAGAACAGCGACCGCCAGCGCCTGCACATCGTCCGGCAGGCAGTAGTCCCGGCCGCTCAGCGCCGCGGAGGCCTTCGCCGCGCGCAGCAGATGCAGGGTGGCCCGCGGCGAGGCGCCGAGCCGGAGATCGGGATGGCTGCGGGTGGCCCCGACGAGCTCCACCGCGTACCGCCGCACGGCGTCGGCCACATGGACCGTCCGTACCGCGTCGATCAGCTTCACCATGTCGTGCGCGTGCGCCACCGGCTGCAGATCGTCGAGCGGCGAGGTCCCGCCGTGCACATCGAGCATCCGCAGCTCGGCGTCCGCACTCGGATAGCCGATCGAAACCCGGGCCATGAACCGGTCGCGCTGGGCTTCGGGCAGCGGATAGGTGCCCTCCATCTCCACCGGGTTCTGGGTGGCCACCACCATGAACGGGTCGGGCAGCTCGTACGTGTGCCCGTCGATGGTGACCTGGCGCTCCTCCATCGACTCCAGCAGCGCCGACTGGGTCTTCGGCGAGGCACGGTTGATCTCGTCGCCGATCACGATCTGGGCGAAGATCGCGCCCGGTTTGAACTCGAAGTCGCGCCGCTGCTGGTCGAAGATGGACACACCGGTGATGTCCGAAGGCAACAGGTCCGGTGTGAACTGAATGCGCCGCACCGAGCAGTCGATGGACCGCGCCAGCGCCTTGGCCAGCATCGTCTTGCCGACCCCGGGGACATCCTCGATGAGGAGATGCCCCTCCGCCAGCAGCACGGTCAGCGAAAGCCGTACGACCTCAGGCTTGCCCTCGATCACGCTCTCCACCGACCTGCGCACCCGCTCCGCAGTCGTGGTCAGATCTGTGAGGCTCGCTCGATCGTCATAGGTCGTCACCCGGCCCTCCTCGGCCCTGCCCCACGCTCACCAGGAGCAGGGGATACCCCATTCACGGGCCGACGCGCATGCAGCGGCCCGGCCCACCCCGAAACACGGACACCCCTCCGGAAACGTCCGGCGAGATGCCACATGCGCATTCTTGTTGCCGTTACCGCTTCGTGTCACTCGCCTGTGGACAAGTGGGGGCGATATGTCGGGGTCGGTGGGGTTATCGGTTCCCGACGAACACCTGTCCGGGCGGTCAGGAGACGGGAAGGATCTCGCGCAGCAAGCCGCTGGTCACATCGAAGACGAAGCCGCGGACGTCGTCGGTGTGCAGCAGGAACGGCGAGGTGCGCACGCGCTGCATCGACTGCCGTACGTCCTGGTCGGCGTCCTTGTATGCCTCGACCGCCCAGACCGGACGCTGACCGACCTCCAACTCCAGCTCTTGGCGGAATTCCTCGGTGATCGATTCCAGGCCGCAATTCGTGTGATGAATGAGTATGACGCTGCGGGTGCCGAGAGCCCGCTGGCTGATGGTCAGCGAACGGATCACGTCATCGGTGACCACGCCGCCCGCGTTGCGGATGGTGTGGCAGTCGCCGAGCGACAGACCGAGTGCGTCGTGCAGGTCGAGCCGGGCGTCCATGCAGGCGACCACGGCGACGCGCAGCACCGGCTTGGCGTCCATGCCAGGGTCGGTGAATTCGGCGGCGTACCGGACGTTCGCCTCGACGAGGCGGTCGGTGACCGTGCCCCCGGTGCGGGCGTGGTCGGCAGCGGGCGCGGAAGGCTCGGCGGGGGAGTGCGCGGAAGTCGACATGGATATGACGTTAGCTGTCACCCTTGGTCCCGTCGTGCTGTGAGAAGGGACAAAGAACGTCAACGAGGCTTGTTGTGAGGTAACCCACAAGCCTCACAGCTGTTCATTCGGCCGGGTGAACGGCGGGCAGGGCGACGCGCTGCCCGGTTGATTGATCGGGAATCGATCGAATGGCAGGGTGGACTAAAGTGACGGGAAGTTACCGACACCCTGCACATTCCGTAGATTTCCCCCGTGTGTGCGGCGTGCGTACGGTCCGGCCCTCTCCCGCTCGCCGGTCGACCGACGCCCCTTCCCCGGCGCCGGCCGACCTCCCCTTCCGAGCGGGCGGGGACCAGGCCGTACGTGCAGCCGCACGGGACCTGAGCCTGAGAGGGCGCATGAGCCAGACCCGACACGTCCCGGTGATGCTCCAGCGGTGCCTGGACCTGTTGGCCCCGGCTCTGGAGGCGCCCGGCCCGCCGCAGCCCGTGGTGGTCGACTGCACCCTCGGCCTCGGCGGACACAGCGAGGCGCTGCTCTCCGCCTTCCCCTCCGCGCGGCTGATCGCGCTGGACCGTGACAAGGAGGCGCTGCGGCTCTCCGGCGAGCGGCTCGCCCCGTACGGAGACCGGGCCACCCTGGTGCACGCGGTCTACGACGAACTGCCCGAGGTGCTCGCCAGACTCGGCATCCCCAAGGTCCAGGGCGTCCTGTTCGACCTCGGGGTCTCCTCCATGCAGCTGGACGAGGCCGACCGCGGATTCGCGTACGCCCAGGACGCCCCGCTCGACATGCGCATGGACCAGACGACCGGCATCGGCGCGGCCGAGGTGCTCAACACGTATCCGCCGGGCGAACTGGTACGGATCCTGCGGGCGTACGGCGAGGAGAAGCAGGCCAAGCGGATCGTCTCCGCGATCGTGCGCGAGCGCGAGAAGGAGCCGTTCAGCAACAGCGCCCGGCTCGTCGAGCTGATCCGTGACTCGCTGCCGCAGGCCGCCAAGCGCACCGGCGGCAACCCTGCCAAGCGCACCTTCCAGGCGCTGCGCATCGAGGTCAACGGCGAGCTCACCGTCCTGGAGCGGGCCATTCCGGCCGCCGTGCAGAGTCTCGCGGTCGGCGGCCGTATCGCCGTCCTCTCGTACCACTCGCTGGAGGACCGGCTGGTCAAGCAGGTCTTCGCGGCGGGCGCCGCCACCACGGCGCCGCCCGGACTGCCGGTCGTGCCCGAGCGCTATCAGCCCCGGCTGAAGCTGCTGACCCGCGGGGCGGAGCTGCCCACGGAGGAAGAGGTCGCCGAGAACCGGCGTGCCGCCCCCGCCAGGCTGCGCGGCGCCCAGCGGATCCGCGAGGAGGAACGATGAGCGTCCGGCGTCCGGGAACCCGGACACCGGCGACACCCGGGGCGGCGTGGTGAGCAAACCGGCCGGGCAGTTGAAAGGGCGGGCAGCGCGGCTCGCCCGGCTGATGCCGTCCGGGCCCAGCAACGCGGCCCGTACCCCCTTCGTCCTGCTGGTCGTGCTGCTCCTCGGCGGAGGGCTCATCACGCTTCTGGTCCTCAACTCGGCCCTCAACGAAGGATCGTTCAGGCTGAGCGAGCTGAAGAAACGGACCACCGAGCTCACGGACGAGCAGCAGGCCCTCCAGCGCGACGTCGACAGCTACTCCGAGCCGGACGCCCTGGAGCGGCGCGCCCGCAAGCTGGGCATGGTGCCCGGTGGCAGCCCCGCCTTCCTCGATCCGGACGGTAGGGTCCGCGGCGTAGCCGCCGAGGCCAGCGCCGAGCCGACCCCCGCAACGCCGCCGCAGAAGCCCAGAGCACCCCAGGCGCCCCCCGCGACCGCACCGTCCGCCGCCTCCACCCCGGCCGCCGGCCCGCCCTCTCCCTCGATGTCGGCCACCCCTTCGGGCGCCGCCGTGAAGCCCAGCACCTCCGCGGCCCCGCCCGCCGGGCCGCGTGCCCCGGCAAACCAGCCCTCGACGAGCCCCGGCAGGTGACGCAGTGCCTTCCAAGGAACCACCGCGCCGCCGGGTCCCCGGCCCCGCGCGCCCCCGCGGCGCCGCAGGCGGCCAGGGACGCCCCCGGCCCGCCGCCCGCCGCCCGTCGTCCCCGGCTCCGCGCGCCCGTACGCCCCGCAATCGGCCCGCGCGCCCCCTCCGCCTCGGCAGCCCGCGTCCCCGGCTGCGCCTGGTCAGTCTCGCCCTGACGCTCGTCATGCTGGCGTTCGTCGTCCGGCTCCTCCAGGTCCAGGCCGTCGACGCCAACGCCTACGCGGCGAGGGCCAAGGAGAACCGCTACCTCAGCTACACGATCTCCGCCGAGCGCGGCGAGATCACCGACCGCAGCGGTATCGCCCTGGCCACCAGCGTCGACGCGTACGACATCACTGCCGACCCGTCGATGTTCACGCCGGAAATCAGCAAGGCCCCCGACGCGCCCCAGCAGGCGGCGGCGCTCCTCGCCCCGATCCTCGGCGCCGACGCCTTCGAACTGACCGAGAAGCTGTCCAAGAAGGGCCGCTACACCGTTCTGGCCCGCCGCCAGACCCCGCAGGTCTGGAATCAGATCAAGGACCTCAAGTCCGTCTTCGCCGAGAAGGCCGCGAAGGACAAGGCGGCCGGCGGTGCCGGAGCCAATGTGCTGGCCGGGGTCTTCCAGGAGTCGACGACCAAGCGGGTCTACCCGAACGGAGGGCTCGCCGCCGGGATACTGGGCTATGTCAACACCGACGGCAAGGGCGCAGGCGGCCTCGAATCGCAGCTGGACGAGGAGCTCGCGGGCGAGGACGGCAAGATCAAGTACGCCCAGTCCGGCGGCCGGCGGGTACCCACCGCGGGCACCAAGGAGGTCCCGGCCGTCGCCGGGTCCGACATCGAACTGACCATTGACCGCGACATCCAGTGGGCCGCCCAGCAGGCCATCACCGACCAGGTGAAGAAGTCCAAGGCGGACCGCGGTTATGTGATCGTGCAGAACACCAGGACCGGCGAGGTCCTCGCCATGGCCAACGCACCCGGCTTCGACCCCAACGACCTCTCGCGGGCCGACGCGGCGTCGCTGGGAAACGCGGCGCTTCAGGACGTGTACGAGCCCGGCTCCACCAGCAAGGTCATGTCCATGGCCGCCGTGCTGGAGGAGGGGGCAGCCACCCCCGGCACCCATGTCACCGTCCCCAACCGGCTGCACCGCGGCGACCGGCTCTTCAAGGACGACATCGACCACCCCACCTGGTATCTGACGCTCAACGGAGTACTCGCCAAGTCGAGCAACATCGGCACGATCCTGGCCACCGGAGAACTCGGCAGGACCCAGGCCGAGGCCAACAAGGTCCTTTACTCCTACCTGCGCAAATTCGGGATCGGCTCGCCGACCGGTCTCGACTACCCGGGCGAGACCCCCGGCATCCTCGCCAAGCCCGAGGACTGGTCGACCTCGCAGCAGTACACGATCCCGTTCGGCCAGGGTCTCTCGCTCAACGCCATGCAGGCCGCCTCCATCTACTCGACGATCGCCAACGGCGGGGTGCGCGTCGCGCCCACACTGGTACGTGGCACCAAGGGCCCCGACGGCCACTTCAAGGCCGCCGCCGCTGCCGAACGGACCCGGGTGGTCAGCGAGAAGACCGCCAAGTCGCTCGCCGCCATGCTGGAGTCGGTGGTCGGTGACGAGGAAGGCACCGGGACGAAGGCCAAGATCCCGGGCTACCGGGTGGCGGGCAAGACCGGTACGGCCAACCGAGTCGATCCGGTACGCGGCGGCTACCACGGCTACACGGCGTCCTTCGCGGGCTTCGCACCCGCCGACAACCCGCAGATCACCGTCTACTGCGCGATTCAGAACCCGACCAAGGGCAGCTACTTCGGCGGCCAGATCTGCGGACCGATCTACAAGCAGGTCATGGAGTTCGCACTCAAGACCCTTCAGACCCCACCGTCCGGCAGCAAGCCAGCCCGGCTGCCGGTGTCCTTCAATCCCGGCGAGTGAACACGGGGAAACCAGCCAGTGACAACCATCACCCCCGATCCCGGGAACCGGAACGGGAACCACCAGAGCCCCGCCCCCTCACTTCGCGAGAGGCGGGGTGGGCCCGGTACGCTCACCGCCGTGCCCCACGCTGATCAGTTCCAAACCACCCAGAAGGACGCCCCTGTGAACTACCCGGGAGCGCCCCGCCCGGACCGGCTCAGGCCGACGCCCCTCGGCGAGCTGGCAGCCCGGCTGGGAGTCGAACCGCCGGGAACCGGCGAGGTCACCGGCATCACCCACGACTCGCGGGCGGTCCGCCCCGGTGATGTGTACGCGGCCCTGCCGGGCGCCCGCTTCCACGGCGCCGACTTCGCGGCCCAGGCTGCCGGCCTCGGCGCGGCGGCGATCCTCACCGATCCGGCCGGCGCCGAGCGCGCCGCCGCCACCGGACTGCCGGTGCTGGTCACCGAGGACCCGCGCGGCCGGATGGGCGAACTCGCTGCCGAGATCTACGGACGGCCCGGCGCCGACCTCCTCCAGATCGGCATCACCGGAACCTCCGGCAAGACCACCACCGCCTACCTCATCGAGGGCGGCTTCCAGGGCGCCGGGCGTGCCACCGGGCTGATCGGCACCGTGGAGACACGGATCGGCGACGAGCGCATCAAGTCCGAGCGCACCACCCCCGAAGCCACCGACCTGCAGGCGCTGTTCGCCGTCATGCGCGAACGCGGCGTCGACTCGGTGACCATGGAGGTTTCCAGCCACGCCCTGGTGCTCGGCCGGGTCGACGGCTGCGTCTTCGACGTCGCGGTCTTCAACAACCTCAGCCCGGAGCACATGGAGTTCCACTCCGGAATGGAGGACTACTTCCAGGCCAAGGCGCAGCTCTTCACCCCGCTGCGCAGCCGGCAGGGCGTCGTCAACTTCGACGACGAGTACGGCCGCAGGCTGGTCACCGAGGCCTCCGTCCCGGTCGTCACCTTCTCCGCCGAGGGCCACCCGGACGCCGACTGGCGCGCCGAGGACGTCGAAGTCGGGCCGCTGGGCTCCACCTTCACCGTCGTGGGCCCCAAGGACGAGCGGATCGCCGCCAGGGCCCCGCTGCCCGGCCCGTTCAACGTCGCCAACACCCTCGCCGCGATCGTCACGCTCGCCGTCGCGGGCCTCGACCCGCAGACCGCAGCCGATGGTGTCGCCGCCGTTCCGGGCGTCCCCGGCCGCCTGGAACGCATCGACGCCGGACAGCCGTACCTCGCGGTCGTCGACTACGCGCACAAGACCGACGCCGTCGAATCCGTGCTGCGCTCCCTGCGGAAGGTCACCGAGGGCAGGCTGCACATCGTCCTCGGCTGCGGCGGCGACCGCGACACCACCAAGCGCGGCCCGATGGGCGCCGCCGCGGCCCGCCTCGCCGACACCGCAGTACTGACCTCCGACAACCCCCGTTCCGAGGACCCGCTCGGAATCCTCGCCGCAATGCTTGCGGGCGCCGCAGAGGTGCCCGTCCACGAGCGGGGCGACGTCCTGGTCGACGCCGACCGGGCCGCCGCCATCGCAGCCGTGGTCGCCCGCGCCGAGCCCGGTGACACGGTGCTCATCGCCGGCAAGGGCCACGAGCAGGGCCAGGACATCCATGGCGTGGTACGCCCCTTCGACGACCGCGTGGTCCTGCGCGCGGCCATCGAGCGGTCCCTGGGGCAGAGCAGCACCGAGAGCGCCGCCCACCGCGCCCACACCCACGAGAACAACAGTCAGGGATGACCAAGTGATCGCCCTTTCCCTCGCCGAGATCGCCGAAATCGTCGGCGGGCAGTCGTACGACATACCGGATCCGGCAGCGACCGTCAGCGGCCCTGTCGTCATGGACTCCCGAGAGGTGAAGCAAGGCAGCCTGTTCGTCGCCTTCACCGGCGAGCGGGTCGACGGCCACGACTTCGCGCAGGGCGCCGTCGAGGCGGGCGCGGCAGCCGTGCTGGCCGCCCGCCCCGTCGGTGTTCCGGCGATCGTCGTCGACGACGTCGTGACCGCGCTCGGCGCGCTCGCCCGCGCCGTCGTCGGCCGCCTCGGTACCACCGTCGTCGCCCTCACCGGCTCCGCGGGCAAGACCTCCACCAAGGACCTCATCGCCCAGCTCCTCGAACGCAAGGGGCCCACCGTCTACCCGGCGGGCAACCTCAACAACGAGATCGGCCTGCCGCTCACCGCGCTGCGTGCCACCGAGGACACCCAGCACCTCGTCCTGGAGATGGGTGCACGCTACATCGGAGACATCTGTTACCTCACCGGCCTCGTCCCGCCCCGGATCGGCCTCGTCCTCAACGTCGGCACCGCCCACATCGGCGAGTTCGGCGGCCGTGAGCAGATCGCCAAGGCGAAGGGCGAGATGGTCGAGGCCCTGCCCGAGGACGGCCTCGCCGTACTCAACGCCGACGACCCGCTCGTGCGCGCCATGTCCTCCCGTACGAAAGCCCGGCTGCTGTTCTTCGGCGAAGCCGCGGATGCGGACGTACGGGGAGAGAATGTCCGTCTCACCGACGACGGGTGCCCCACTTTCAAGCTCCACACACCCACCGGGTGCAGCGACGTGACCATGCGCCTGTACGGTGAGCACCACGTGTCGAACGCGCTCGCCGCGGCCGCCGTCGCCCATGAGTTGGGCCTGTCCGCAGACGAGATCGCCGAAGGGCTCTCCGAGGCGGGCACCCTCTCCCGCTGGCGCATGGAGGTCACCGAGCGTCCGGACGGCGTGACGTTCGTCAATGACGCCTACAACGCGAACCCCGAATCCATGAAAGCAGCGCTGCGCGCGCTGGCCGCCATGGGGAAGGGCCGGCGTACGTGGGCGGTGCTCGGCCCCATGGCCGAGCTCGGCGACGCCTCGCTCGCCGAGCACGACGCGGTCGGACGGCTCGCCGTCCGGCTCAACGTCAGCAAGCTCGTCGCGGTCGGGGGCAGAGAAGCCTCCTGGCTGCAACTGGGCGCATACAACGAGGGTTCGTGGGGTGAGGAGTCGGTGCACGTGTCCGACGCACAGGCGGCCGTCGACCTGTTGCGCAGTGAACTGCGCGCTGGAGACGTCGTGCTGGTGAAGGCGTCCCGGTCGGTCGGCCTGGAGCGGGTCGTCCAGGCACTGCTGGAGAACGCGTCCGAGGGCGAGGTCGCCGGCCGATGAGGCAGATCCTCTTCGCGGGGGCCATCGGGCTCTTCCTGACCCTGGTCGGAACTCCGCTGCTGATCAAACTGCTCGCCCGCAAGGGATACGGGCAGTTCATCCGGGACGACGGCCCGCGCACCCACGGGTCCAAGAAGGGCACGCCCACCATGGGCGGCATTGCCTTCATCCTGGCGACGATCATCGCGTACATCGCGGCGAAGCTGATCACCGGCGAGGAGATGCGATTCTCCGGCGTGCTGGTGCTCTTCCTGATGACGGGCATGGGCCTCGTCGGCTTCCTCGACGACTACATCAAGATCGTCAAGCAGCGTTCGCTGGGGCTGCGGGCCAAGGCGAAGATGGCGGGCCAGCTGATCGTCGGCATCGCCTTCGCCGTCCTCTCGCTCCAGTTCGCGGACAAGCAGGGCAACACACCGGCCTCCGACCGGCTGTCATTCGTCGCGGACTTCGGCTGGTCGATCGGCCCGGTGCTGTTCGTCGTCTGGGCCCTGTTCATGATCCTCGCCATGTCCAACGGCGTGAACCTGACGGACGGTCTGGACGGCCTGGCCACCGGGGCGTCAGTGATGGTCTTCGGCGCGTACACCTTCATCGGGCTGTGGCAGTTCCAGGAGTCCTGCGTCAACGCGGACACCCTGACCAACCCCAACGCCTGCTTCCAGGTACGAGATCCGCTGGACCTGGCCGTGGTCGCCTCCGCCCTGATGGGCGCCTGCTTCGGCTTCCTGTGGTGGAACACCTCGCCCGCCAAGATCTTCATGGGTGACACCGGCTCGCTCGCCCTCGGCGGCGCGCTCGCCGGCCTGGCGATCTGCTCCCGCACGGAGTTCCTGATGGCCATCCTCGGCGGCCTCTTCGTGATGATCACCATGTCCGTGGTCATCCAGGTCGGCTCCTTCAAGATGACCGGTAAGCGGGTCTTCCGGATGGCACCGCTCCAGCACCACTTCGAACTCAAGGGGTGGTCCGAAGTCCTTGTCGTGGTCCGCTTCTGGATCATCCAGGGCATGTGCGTGATCGTCGGACTCGGTCTCTTCTACGCAGGATGGGCAGCCGAGAAGTGAGCAACGAGGACTGGCAGGGCAAGCGCGTCACCGTCGCGGGACTCGGAGTCTCCGGAATCCCGGCGGCCAAGGTGCTGCACGGCCTCGGGGCCGTCGTCACGGTGGTCAACGACGGGGACGACGAGGGTTCCCGTGCGCAGGCCGCGGAGCTGGAGGCGCAGGGCATCACCGTGCGCCTCGGCGACGGGGCGACCCTGCCCGAGTCCACCGAGCTCATCGTCACCACCCCCGGCTGGAAGCCCGACAAGCCGCTCTTCACCGCAGCCGCCGAGGCGGGCGTCCCGGTCTGGGGCGACGTCGAACTCGCCTGGCGGCTGCGCGGTCGGGACGGCAGAGAACCAGCACCCTGGCTCGCGGTCACCGGTACCAACGGCAAGACCACGACCGTACGGATGCTCGCCTCGATCCTGGAGGCGGCCGGGCTGCGCACCGCCGCCGTCGGCAACATCGGCGTCTCCCTCCTCGACGCCGTCCTCGGCGACGAGGAGTACGACGTACTCGCCGTCGAACTGTCCAGCTACCAGCTGCACTGGGCGCCCTCGCTGCGCGCCCACTCCGCGGCAGTCCTCAACCTGGCCCCCGACCACCTCGACTGGCACGGCTCCATGGAGGCGTACGTCGCGGACAAGGGCCGGATCTACGAGGGCAATCGCATCGCCTGTGTCTACAACGCGGCCGAGAAGGCGACCGAGGACCTCGTCCGCGAGGCCGACGTCGAAGAGGGCTGCCGCGCCATCGGCTTCACTCTGGCCACACCGGGCCCGTCCCAACTGGGCGTCGTCGACGGCATCCTCGTCGACCGCGCCTTCGTGACGAACCGGCAGAAGCAGGCCCAGGAGCTCGCCGAGGTCACCGACGTCAACCCGGCGGCCCCGCACAACATCGCCAACGCCCTGGCGGCCGCGGCCCTGGCCCGCGCCTTCGGTGTCGAGCCCGCGGCCGTACGGGACGGACTGCGGGCCTTCCGCCCCGACCCGCACCGCATCGAGCATGTCGCGGACGTCGCCGGGGTCGCGTACATCGACGACTCCAAGGCCACCAACACCCACGCTGCCGAGGCCTCCCTCGCGGCCTACGACCCGATCGTCTGGATCGCCGGCGGCCTCGCCAAGGGAGCCACCTTCGACGAGCTGGTGACCGGGGCAGCCGGGCGGCTGCGGGGCGTCGTACTGATCGGCCACGACCGGGCCCTGATCCGCGAAGCCCTCGCGCGACACGCCCCCGAGGTCCCGGTGGTCGACCTCGACCGGACCGACACTGGGGCGATGTCCGAGGCGGTCCGAGAGGCGGCACGGCTCGCCCGTCCGGGGGACACCGTACTGATGGCCCCGGCCTGCGCCTCGATGGATATGTTCGTCAATTACAACAAGCGGGGCGAGGCGTTCGCGGACGCGGTCCGCGCACTCGCCGCCGAGAGCGACTGACGGGCCCGGCCCCCGCGCCGTACTGTCCCGGACGACCGGGTGCGGGCGGCCGCGCCACGGGCCCGGCCCTCGGTGGCAGCCCCGGGCACGAGCAGTGGAGGGGACAGCGACAATGCCGGCCGAAGAGAGCTCCGCCGCGCCCCGTGGGGACCGCTCACGGGCCGCCGCGGCGATCAGCCGGGCGATCACCCCGCCCCTGCTCGCGGGTGCGGGCTCCCCGGCGCCCCTCGGCCCCGTCCTGCGGGTCCGTTCGGTCACCGGCTCCCGGCGCCCCTCGGCGCCACGCCCCAAGGGGCGTTCCGGCGGCCCCCGGTCCCCCCGCGGCGGCGGTGTGCGGCGGATGTACGAGCAGGCACGCCGGGCCTGGGACCGCCCTCTGACCGCGTACTACCTGATCCTGGGCGCCGGCCTGCTGATCACCGTGCTCGGCCTGGTGATGGTCTACTCCGCCTCGATGATCAAGGCCCTGGAGCTGGACAAACCCGGCACCTACTTCTTCCGTAAACAGTTCCTCGCCGCCGTCATCGGCGCCGGACTGATGGCGCTCGCTGCCCGGATGCCCGCCAAACTGCACCGGGCGTTCGCCTATCCGCTGCTCATGGGAACCGTCTTCCTGATGGTGCTGGTCCAGGTGCCGGGGATAGGGATGTCGGTCAACGGCAACCAGAACTGGCTCTATCTGGGCGGCCCCTTCCAGCTCCAGCCCAGCGAGTTCGGGAAGCTCGCCCTGGTCCTGTGGGGCGCGGACCTGCTCGCCCGTAAACAGGACAAACGGCTGCTCACGCAGTGGAAGCACATGCTCGTACCGCTCGTCCCGGTCGCCTTCATGCTCCTCGGGCTGATCATGCTCGGTGGCGACATGGGCACTGCGATCATTCTCACGGCGATCCTGTTCGGACTGCTCTGGCTGGCCGGGGCACCCACCCGGCTCTTCGCCGGAGTGCTCGCCTTCGCCGGAGCGGTCGCCTTCGTGCTGATCAAGACCAGCCCGAACCGGATGTCCAGGCTCGCCTGCATCGGCGCCAGCGAGCCCGGCCCGGGGGACTCCTGCTGGCAGGCCGTGCACGGCATCTATGCTCTGGCGTCCGGTGGATGGTTCGGTTCCGGGCTCGGTGCAAGTGTGGAAAAATGGGGTCAACTACCTGAACCGCACACCGACTTCATCTTCGCCATCACCGGGGAGGAACTGGGGTTGGCGGGGACGCTGTCGGTACTCGCCCTCTTCGCGGCTCTAGGCTATGCGGGTATCCGCGTGGCCGGACGCACGGAGGACCCCTTCGTGAGGTACGCCGCGGGAGGTGTGACCACCTGGATCACGGTGCAGGCCGTGATCAACATTGGTGCGGTGCTCGGCCTGCTGCCGATCGCCGGTGTCCCGCTCCCGCTGTTCTCCTACGGAGGATCGGCCCTGCTGCCGACCATGTTCGCTGTTGGGCTGCTGATCGCGTTCGCGCGAGAGGATCCCGCGGCGAAGGCGGCCCTGGCCATGCGGAGGCCCGGGGTGAGATGGAAGACGATGAGACGGCGCGTCAAGAAGCGTCCGTCCGGAGAGCGGTGAATTTCGGTGCATGTCGTACTCGCCGGTGGGGGGACCGCCGGCCACATCGAGCCCGCGCTTGCCCTCGCGGACGCCCTGCGCAGGCAGGACCCGACCGTGGGAATCACTGCCCTCGGCACGGAGCGCGGACTCGAGACCAGGCTCGTACCCGAGCGGGGGTACGAACTAGCCCTGATCCCGGCCGTGCCGCTGCCGCGCAAGCCCACCCCGGAGCTGATCACCGTCCCGGGACGGCTGCGCGGCACCATCAAGGCCGCCGAGCAGGTCCTGGAACGCACCAAGGCGGACTGCGTGGTCGGCTTCGGCGGCTACGTCGCCCTGCCCGGCTATCTCGCCGCCAAACGGGCCGGTGTGCCGATCGTCGTCCACGAGGCCAACGCCCGGCCGGGCCTGGCCAACAAGATCGGCTCGCGGTACGCCCACGGGGTCGCCGTCTCCACCCCCGACAGCAAGCTGCGTGGTGCCCGCTACATCGGCATCCCGCTCCGCCGGACCATCGCCACCCTGGACCGGGCCCGGGTCCGCCCCGAGGCGCGTGCCACCTTCGGTCTCGATCCCAACCTGCCGACGCTGCTGGTCTCCGGCGGCTCGCAGGGCGCCCGCCACCTCAACGAAGTGGTCCAGCGGGTCGCCCCGCTGATGCAGCGCTCCGGGATCCAGATCCTGCACGTGGTCGGCCCGAAGAACGAACTGCCGCGCGTCGACAACATGCCCGGGATGCCGCCCTACATCCCGGTACCGTACGTGGACCGGATGGATCTCGCGTACGCGGCGGCCGACATGATGCTCTGCCGCGCGGGCGCGATGACCGTCGCCGAACTCTCCGCCGTCGGGCTCCCCGCCGCCTACGTACCGCTGCCCATCGGCAACGGCGAACAGCGGCTCAACGCCCAGCCGGTGGTCAACGCCGGGGGCGGTCTGCTGGTGGACGACGCGGCGCTCACCCCCGAGTGGGTGCAGGGCAACGTCCTTCCGGTGCTTGCGGATCCGCACCGGCTGTACGAGATGTCCCGCGCCGCCGCCGAGTTCGGCCGCCGGGACGCCGACGACCTGCTCGTCGGCATGGTGTACGAGGCGATTGCCGCACGTCGCAACGCGTGAGGCGGACGGGTCCGGGAGCGGTGGCCCCCGGACCCGGCATAAGGAGCGAGCGTGGCCGGACCGACGACCGCCCAGCGCGGTGCAGCGCAGCAGAAGGACTCCCCGGCCCGCCCGCCGCGTCCGCGCCCCGAAGGGCGCAGATTGCCCAGCCGCAGACAGCTGATCGTGATCGGCGTGCTCGTGCTGCTGCTCGCCTCCGGCGCCGTCTGGGCGCTCTACGGCTCCTCCTGGCTCCGGGCCGAACAGGTCGGGACCACCGGTGTCGACGTACTGACACCGGCCGAGGTGGAAGCCGCGGCGGCGGTACCGATCGGGGCCCCGCTGATCTCCGTGGACACCGACGCCATCGCCGACCGGTTGCGCCAGAAGCTGCCTCGTATCGACTCGGTGGATGTCGTACGGTCATGGCCGCACGGAATCAGACTTAAGGTGATCGAACGACAGCCGGTCCTGTTGGTGAAAAAGGGCGCAAAGTTCATTGAAGTGGACGCGAAAGGCGTGCGCTTCGCAACGGTGGACAAATCGCCCGGACGTGTACCGCTGCTGGAATTGACGCCTGGTCAGTCCGCGAGCCTGCGTCGCTTCGGCAGCGCCCGGCTGGTGCGGGAAGCGGTCCGGGTCGCGGGTGAACTGCCGGCCGGCGTCGCCAAGGACACCAAGGTCGTACGGGTCACCTCGTACGACTTGATCTCCCTGGAACTCACCCGGGGGCGCACGGTGGTCTGGGGCAGCGGTGAAGAGGGACCGGTGAAGGCAAGAGTCCTCACCGCACTCATGAAAACCGCTCCCAAAGCGGGACACTTCGACGTGAGTGCACCCACCGCCCCTGCGGTGTCGGGCAGTTGACGCACATTTGGCCTGGCCAGCACCCTGGTTGGTCAGCGCTACGGGTGATCACATAGGGTGAAAAGAAAAACGGGAGGTTCGGCGTGTTCGTTGAACGTGCGCCACTTGTCGACTTAGTGTCCTGTTCGGAAGAGTCCATGAAGCAGACACACTGGTAACCCTAAACTTCAACGTTAGGGTTTGGGTCGGCGTTTCGGACCGTCCCAATCGGCATCCGTCGTCGCGGCGGTACCACCGCAAAGCGACGACACGTAACTCGAGGCGAGAGGCCTTCGACGTGGCAGCACCGCAGAACTACCTCGCAGTCATCAAGGTCATCGGTGTCGGCGGCGGTGGTGTCAATGCCATCAACCGAATGATCGAGGTCGGTCTCAAGGGCGTCGAGTTCATCGCGATCAACACTGATGCGCAAGCCCTGTTGATGAGCGACGCCGACGTCAAGCTCGACGTCGGCCGCGAACTCACCCGCGGCCTCGGCGCCGGGGCCAACCCGGCCGTCGGTCGCAAGGCGGCAGAGGACCACCGTGAGGAGATCGAGGAGGTCCTCAAGGGGGCCGACATGGTCTTCGTCACCGCCGGAGAGGGCGGCGGCACCGGCACCGGCGGCGCACCCGTCGTGGCCAACATCGCGCGCTCGCTCGGCGCCCTGACGATCGGCGTGGTCACCCGCCCGTTCACCTTCGAGGGCCGTCGACGCGCGAATCAGGCGGAGGACGGCATCGCCGAGCTCCGCGAAGAGGTCGACACCCTCATCGTCATCCCCAACGACCGACTGCTGTCCATCTCGGACCGCCAGGTCAGCGTGCTCGACGCGTTCAAGTCGGCCGACCAGGTGCTGCTCTCGGGTGTCCAGGGCATCACCGACCTCATCACGACCCCGGGTCTGATCAACCTCGACTTCGCCGACGTCAAGTCGGTCATGTCCGAGGCCGGATCGGCACTCATGGGCATCGGTTCCGCCCGCGGCGACGACCGCGCGGTGGCCGCCGCGGAGATGGCGATCTCCTCGCCGCTCCTGGAGGCGTCCATCGACGGCGCCCGCGGTGTCCTGCTCTCCATCTCCGGCGGCAGCGATCTCGGTCTCTTCGAGATCAATGAGGCGGCCCAGCTGGTGAGCGAGGCGGCGCACCCCGAGGCGAACATCATCTTCGGTGCGGTCATCGATGACGCACTGGGCGACGAAGTACGCGTCACCGTGATCGCAGCGGGCTTCGATGGCGGACAGCCGCCGGCCCGTCGCGAGAACGTCCTGGGCGCGAACGCCACCAAGCGTGAGGAGCCGGCCCCGCCGGTCCGCACCGCCGAGCCCGTGCGCCAGACCGGCGGACTGGGCTCCGTGCCCCCGCGCGAGGAGTCCCCGGTCCAGACCGAGCCCGTTCCGGCGGTCGGCGAGAGTCATCTGCCGCCGGTCGCTCCGCCGCACATCCCGCCGGCCCGTCCCTACCAGGACTCCCAGGCCGAAGAGCTGGATGTTCCGGACTTCTTGAAGTGATAGGTCCGCACCACGCAGTGCCCGCAGTGTCTTCAGTACCCTCGGGGGGTCGCGCGCACTTCGCCTTCACCGACAGGTGGGGCGGGGTGAGCGTCGCTCCGTACGAGGAGCTCAACCTCGGCGGCGCGGTCGGAGACGACCCCGCCGCCGTTCTGGCCAATCGGGGGCGCGCCGCGCGGGCCCTCGGCCTTGACTCGGCGCAGGTCGTCTGGATGAACCAGGTGCACGGGCGGGACGTCGCGGTCGTCGACGGCCCGTGGGGAGACGCTTCGGAAATCCCCGCGGTGGACGCGGTGGTGACCGCACGGCGCGGACTCCCGCTCGCTGTGCTCACCGCCGATTGCACCCCCGTACTGCTTGCCGACCCGGTCGCCGGGATCGCGGCGGCAGCGCACGCGGGCCGTCCAGGTCTGGTCGCCGGAGTCGTCCCCGCCGTGATCGAGGCCATGATCGGGCTCGGTGCCGAGCCCTCCCGGATCATGGCCCGCACCGGACCGGCGGTCTGCGGACGGTGCTACGAAGTCCCGTCCCGGATGCGTGCCGAGGTCGCCGAGAGCGTCCCGGCCTCATGGTCCGAGACCAGCTGGGGCACCCCGGCTGTGGATGTCACCGCCGGGGTCCACGCCCAGCTCGAAGCCCTCGGGGTCCAGGACCGGCACGCATCTGCGGTCTGCACCCTCGAATCGGGCGACCACTTCTCGTACCGCCGCGACCGCACCACCGGGCGGCTCGCCGGATATGTCTGGTTGGACTGATAGGGCATGACGGACCGTAAGACTCAACTCGCCGAAAATCTGGCACAGGTGGAGGAACGTATTGCTTCCGCCTGTATCGCCGCCGGCCGCAAACGGGAAGAAGTGACCCTCATCGTGGTCACCAAGACCTACCCCGCGAGCGATGTGCGGATTCTGCATGAACTCGGTGTGCGCCATGTCGCAGAGAATCGTGACCAGGACGCGGCACCCAAGGCAGCCGAAAGTGCGGATCTGTCGCTCACATGGCACTTTGTCGGTCAATTGCAGACGAATAAGGTTCGTTCTGTGGCGAGTTATGCCGATGTCGTGCAGTCGGTGGATCGGGTCAAACTGGTCACGGCTCTCTCGGCGGCGGCCGTGCGTGAGGGGCGCGAACTCGGCTGCCTCATCCAGGTCGCGCTCGACGCGGAGAGCGGCGAGCGGGGTGACAGGGGTGGCGTCGCGCCGGACGGGATCGAGGAGTTGGCCGCCGCGGTCGAATCCGCGCCCGGGCTGCGGCTCGGCGGTCTGATGACCGTCGCACCGCTCGCCGGGCCGTACGCGGGACGGCAACGCGCCGCCTTCGACCGGCTGATGGAATTCTCATCCCGCCTGCGCGGGAACCATCCGGCTGCGAACATGGTCTCTGCAGGGATGAGCGCGGACCTCGAGGAAGCGGTTGCGGCCGGAGCGACACATGTGCGCGTCGGTACGGCGGTACTCGGAGTCCGACCGAGGCTCGGGTAACGTCGCCAAGCAAGTCGGACCACAGCAGAAAATATGGTCATTCCCGCCTTTGGCGGGCAGGCCTCAGTGGATCGCGGGGCACTTGGTGACAGATGCCGATCCACCACAGAGCGGAGGACTCAGAGCATGGCCGGCGCGATGCGCAAGATGGCGGTCTACCTCGGCCTCGTGGAGGACGATGGGTACGACGGTCCGGGGTTCGACCCCGACGACGAATTCGAACCCGAGCCGGAGCCCGAGCGCGACCGGCGGCGGCACCAGCCCGCGCATCAGGTGGAGCGGGACCGGGAAAGGGACGAACCGGTGCGAGTGGTGCAGCCTCCCGCGCAGCGGGAGCCGGTTCAGATCCCGGCGGAGAGGGAGCGACCCGCCCGAATCGCCCCCGTGGCATCCATCACACCTGAACGCCCGAACATGGAGAAGAACGCACCGGTGATCATGCCCAAGGTTGTGTCCGAGCGGGAGCCCTATCGCATCACCACGCTGCACCCCAGGACCTACAACGAGGCCCGTACCATCGGGGAACACTTCCGTGAGGGCACTCCGGTGATCATGAATCTCACGGAGATGGACGATACGGACGCGAAGCGACTTGTCGACTTTGCCGCAGGACTCGTCTTCGGTCTCCATGGCAGCATTGAGCGCGTGACGCAGAAGGTGTTCCTGTTGTCGCCTGCTAACGTCGATGTCACGGCGGAGGACAAGGCCCGCATTGCTGAGGGCGGATTCTTCAACCAGAGCTGAGAACACGACACCGGGAACGACCCGGCCGTAAGGCCGGAGCTACGAGAGCCAGGGGAGAGGGAAGCGCGAAATGGGCGTCGCACTGCAGGTTGTCTATATCGCGTTGATGTGTTTCCTCATCGTGCTGATCTTCCGGCTGGTCATGGACTACGTCTTCCAGTTCGCACGTTCATGGCAGCCCGGCAAGCCGATGGTGGTCATACTTGAGGCCACCTACACTGTCACGGATCCACCGCTCAAGCTTCTGCGGCGGTTCATCCCGCCGCTGCGTCTCGGGGGCGTGGCACTCGACCTGTCCTTCTTCGTTCTGATGATCATCGTCTACATCCTGATCGGCATCGTGATCAGGCTGTGAGCGATACGGTCTTGCCGACTGCCGACGACTACGTAGAGGTGAAGAAGAGATGCCGCTGACCCCCGAGGACGTGCGGAACAAGCAGTTCACGACTGTCCGTCTCCGAGAAGGCTATGACGAGGACGAGGTCGATGCCTTCCTCGACGAGGTCGAGTCCGAGCTGACCCGCCTGCTCCGTGAGAACGAGGACCTGCGCGCCAAGCTGGCCGCCGCCACGCGTGCCGCCGCGCAGAACCAGCAGCAGGGGATGCGCAAGCCGGAGCCGCAGGACCGGCCCGGGGCGCCTGTGCCCGCCGCCATATCGGGTCCGCCGGTCCAGCAGCAGCCCCCGCAGATGGGTCCGCCCCAGCTGCCCGGTGGTGCTCCGCAGCTGCCCGCCGGTCCCAGCGGTCACGGTCCTGGTCCCCAGGGCCAGCACGGCCCCGGCCCGCAGGGCCCGCACGGCCCCGGTCCGATGCAGGGCGGTCCCATGGGTGGCCCGATGGGCGGCCCCATGGGTGGTCACGCCCCGCAGCAGCAGATGCAGCAGATGCAGCAGCCGCCGCAGATGCAGCAGCCCGGTCAGGGCCCTGGTGGCGACAGCGCCGCCCGTGTCCTCTCGCTCGCGCAGCAGACCGCCGACCAGGCGATCGCGGAGGCCCGTTCCGAGGCCAACAAGATCGTCGGCGAGGCGCGCAGCCGTGCCGAGGGCCTGGAGCGGGACGCGCGTGCCAAGGCGGACGCGCTGGAGCGGGACGCGCAGGAGAAGCACCGCGTGGCGATGGGCTCGCTGGAGTCGGCCCGCGCGACGCTGGAGCGCAAGGTCGAGGACCTGCGTGGCTTCGAGCGCGAGTACCGGACCCGGCTGAAGTCCTACCTGGAGAGCCAGCTGCGTCAGCTGGAGACCCAGGCCGACGACTCGCTGGCCCCGCCGCGGACCCCGGCGACCGCTTCGCTGCCGCCGTCGCCCTCGTTGGCTCCGGCCGGTGCGGGTGCCATGGGCCACACCATGGGCGGCAACCACGGCGGTCACGGCAACCAGCAGATGGGCGGCAACCCGTCCATGAGCGGTGGGCCCTCGTACGGTGGCCAGCAGCAGATGTCGCCGGCGATGACCCAGCCGATGGCGCCGGTGCGGCCGCAGGCGCCGCAGCCGATGCAGCAGGCTCCTTCGCCGATGCGCGGGTTCCTGATCGACGAGGACGACAACTGAGCCGGGTACGCGCGCTGAGCGCGTAGCCGTCGGCAGGCTGAGGGCCGGGCCCCGGGGTTTTCCCCGGGCCCCCCCCGGTTGCGGGGGGGGGGGGGGTTGCCCCCCCCCCCCCAAGCGAACACGGGGCCCGCCCCAAAAACCCGGGAAAAAAGGGCCCGGCGGGGGGAAAAAAA
>NZ_JBHVWS010000001.1:327016-376345 GCF_042882185.1 Streptomyces sp. NPDC058239 | reverse complement strand
AAACCCCCCCCCCCCCCCCACAACTCTTTTTTTCGATGGCGGGGGGCGTTTTTTTTTTTAAACCCACCCCGGGGGGGGGGGGGGGCCCGGGGGGCCCCCCCGGCCCCCCGGCCCTTTTGCCGTGGGCGGGGGTGTTCCCCGACCCGCGCCTTCTCGAACCGGGGCCCGGCCTCAGACTCCGTGACTCAGAGGCCGGCGAGGCTGAATCTCACGTCGTACCCGGCACGATCAAGCCCCTCCGGCGACTGCTTGAGGGGGCGGGGGGAAACGCCGGAGGCCCGCCCGGAGCACTTGTTCCGGGCGGGCCTCCGATGGGCTTGGGCTACTGCTCCGTCTTGCGGAGGCGGAACGTCAGGGACAGGCCCTCGTCCTCGAACGGGGTGCCGTATGCCGTGTCCGCCTCGCCCTGGGCGTAGTCCAGGGCCAGGACCTCGTCCGCGATCAGGGCCGCGTGCTCGGTCAGGGCCTCCACCGTGGCGGGGGAGGCGGACGTCCAGCGGACGGCGATGCGGTCAGCGACGTCCAGGCCGCTGTTCTTGCGGGCCTCCTGGATGAGGCGGATCGCGTCACGGGCGAGGCCCGCGCGTCGCAGTTCCGGGGTGATCTCCAGGTCCAGGGCGACCGTCGCACCCGAGTCGGACGCCACCGACCAGCCCTCGCGCGGCGTCTCGGTGATGATCACCTCATCGGGGGAGAGGGTGACCGTCTCGCCGTCCACCTCGACCGATGCCGTGCCCTCGCGCAGGGCCAGCGAGAGGGCTGCAGCGTCGGCGTTCGCGACGGCCTTCGCGACCGCCTGGACGCCCTTGCCGAACCGCTTGCCCAGCGCCCGGAAGTTCGCCTTCGCAGTGGTGTCGACCAGTGAACCGCCGACTTGGGAGAGGGAGGCCAGCGAGGAGACGTTCAGCTCCTCCGTGATCTGGGAGTGCAGCTCGGGGGAGAGGGACTCGAAGCCCGCCGCCGCGACCAGGGCCCTGGACAGCGGCTGGCGGGTCTTGACGCCCGACTCTGCGCGCGTGGCCCGGCCCAGCTCGACCAGGCGGCGCACCAGCGCCATCTGGGTGGAGAGCGTCGGGTCGATGACCGCGAGGTCCGCCTTCGGCCAGGCGGACAGGTGGACCGACTCGGGGGCGTCCGGGGTGACCGGAGCCACCAGGTCCTGCCAGACCCGCTCGGTGATGAACGGGGTGAGCGGGGCCATCAGCCGGGTCACCGTCTCGATGACCTCGTGCAGGGTGCGCAGGGCCGCCTTGTCGCCCTGCCAGAAGCGGCGGCGCGAGCGGCGTACGTACCAGTTGGACAGATCGTCGACGAACGCGGACAGGAGCTTGCCGGCGCGCTGGGTGTCGTAACCCTCCAGAGCCTGCGTGACCTGGTCCACCAGCGCGTTCAGCTCGCTCAGCAGCCAGCGGTCCAGGACCGTGCGGTCCGCGGGGGCCGGGTCGGCCGCGGACGGCGCCCAGTTGGACGTACGGGCGTACAGGGCCTGGAAGGCGACCGTGTTCCAGTACGTCAGGAGGGTCTTGCGGACGACCTCCTGGATCGTGTTGTGGCCGACGCGGCGCGCTGCCCACGGGGAGCCGCCCGCCGCCATGAACCAGCGCACCGCGTCAGCGCCGTGCTGATCCATGAGGGGGATCGGCTGAAGGATGTTCCCGAGGTGCTTGGACATCTTGCGCCCGTCCTCGGCGAGGATGTGGCCCAGGCAGACCACGTTCTCGTAGGAGGACTTGTCGAACACCAGCGTGCCGACCGCCATCAGCGTGTAGAACCAGCCGCGGGTCTGGTCGATGGCCTCCGAGATGAACTGCGCCGGGTAGCGGCTCTCGAAGATCTCCTTGTTCTTGTACGGGTAGCCCCACTGCGCGAACGGCATCGAGCCCGAGTCGTACCAGGCGTCGATGACCTCCGGGACGCGGTACGCCTCCAGCTGGCAGTTCTCGTGCGAGCAGGTGAACGTGATCTCGTCGATGAACGGGCGGTGCGGGTCAAGACCGGAGAGGTCGGTGCCGGTGAGCTCGCTGAGCTCGGCGCGCGAGCCGACGCAGGTGAGGTGGCTGTCTTCGCAGCGCCAGATCGGCAGCGGGGTGCCCCAGTAGCGGTTACGGGACAGCGCCCAGTCGACGTTGTTGTTCAGCCAGTCACCGAAACGGCCGTTCTTGACCGAGTCGGGGAACCAGTTGGTCTTCTCGTTCTCCTCGAGCAGCCGGTCCTTGACGGCGGTCGTACGGATGTACCAGGACGGCTGCGCGTAGTAGAGCAGCGCGGTGTGGCAGCGCCAGCAGTGCGGGTAGCTGTGCTCGTAGGGGACGTGCCGGAAGAGCTTGCCGCGGGCGGCCAGGTCCTCGGTGAGTGCCTCGTCGGCCTTCTTGAAGAAGACGCCGCCGACCAACGGCAGGTTCTCCTCGAAGGTGCCGTCGGGGCGGACCGGGTTCACGACCGGGAGGCCGTAGGCGCGGCAGACGACGAGGTCGTCGGCGCCGAAGGCCGGGGACTGGTGGACCAGACCCGTACCGTCCTCGGTCGTCACGTACTCGGCGTTGACCACGTAATGGGCCTCCGCCGGGAAGTCGACGAGGGTGAACGGGCGCTCGTACGTCCAGCGCTCCATCTCGCGGCCGGTGAAGGTCTGGCCGGTGGTCTCCCAGCCCTCGCCCAGCGACTTCTCGACGAGCGGCTGCGCGACGACGAGCTTCTCCTCGCCGTTGGTCGCGACGACGTAGGTGACGTCGGGGTGCGCGGCGACGGCGGTGTTGGAGACCAGGGTCCAGGGGGTGGTCGTCCAGACGAGGAGCGAGGCATCGCCGGCCAGTGGGCCGGAGGTGAGGGGGAAGCGTACGAAGACCGACGGGTCGACCACGGTCTCGTAACCCTGCGCCAGCTCGTGGTCCGAGAGGCCGGTGCCGCAGCGGGGGCACCAGGGGGCGACGCGGTGGTCCTGGACCAGCAGGCCCTTGTTGAAGATCTCCTTCAGCGACCACCACACCGACTCGACGTACTCGGGGTCCATCGTGCGGTAGGCGTCGTCGAGGTCGACCCAGTAGCCCATCCGGGTCGTGAGCTCGGTGAACGCGTCGGTGTGGCGGGTCACGGACTCGCGGCACCTGGCGTTGAACTCGGCGATGCCGTACGCCTCGATGTCCTTCTTGCCGTTGAAGCCCAGCTCCTTCTCGACCGCGAGCTCGACCGGCAGTCCGTGGCAGTCCCAGCCGGCCTTGCGGCCCACGTGGTAGCCCTGCATGGTGCGGAAGCGGGGGAAGACGTCCTTGAAGACGCGGGCCTCGATGTGGTGGGCACCGGGCATGCCGTTGGCGGTGGGCGGGCCCTCGTAGAAGACCCACTCGGGGCGGCCCTCGGACTGTTCGAGGCTCTTGGCGAAAACCTTGCTCTCGCGCCAGAAATCGAGCACGGCGTGCTCCAGCGCGGGCAGGTCGACCTGGGCGGGTACCTGGCGGTACTGCGGCGATGTCATGGGCGGACTTCCTCCGGCGGACGTTTTCCACTTCCGTCGGAGGGACGAGAGCCTCATCGACTCCCGCGGTACCACCCTCCTTGGCCCCGGGTGTGTACCCGTGGCCCCCTCATTGGGGTCGCGATGCCGGTTCTACTCGCCTTGCGGCTTTCTTCCGACGGCTCCGGGTGATCTTCACGACGCGCTCGCCCCCGGGCTCACACCGTCCCCGGGTCGCTCCTGGCTGCGTACGACGCTACTCGTCCCATCCACGCCTCTCGCTGAGGCCAGTGTACGGGCCCGTACGGGCGACGGCCGACCGGTTTAACCCGTGGGGCGGGGCATGACCCGAATGGGCAGACGCGGACGTACGGAGTCCGGGGCGGGGGCCGGGAGGCGGATTACCCGGCGGGGAGCTGGGCACAACGGATTCAGGCGCGTCGGTATCCGGACACGGGGAGGGGCGATTCGGCGGCGTGCCCCGTTGCCGCGGGGCTGGGGTCGATTTATCGTCCCAGCACGATTCGCGTGCAAGATCACAATATGTGAAGGGGCCGCGGCCATGGTGGCGAAGAAGACCGCCGCAAAGAAGTCGGCGTCAGCGAGATCCACGGGCGCGGCGGCCGGAAGGACGAGCGGAGAGGCGGGTTCGGAGGGCGGTTCGCAGGCGGGTGTGGAGACGGCGGATGCGGAGCCCGTTCCCGAGGCCGGCCCGACGGTGGCGGCCGTGAAGAAGGCGGCTGCGAAGAAGACCGCGGCGAAGAAGACCGCGGCCCGGAAGCGGGCGGCGCCCGCCGAGCACGCGGCGCAGGCCAAGAAGGCACCTGCGAAGAAGAGCGCGGTCAAGAAGGCTTCGAAGAAGGCCGCTGCGGCGGCCACGGTGGCGGCCGAGGCCGCCGAGCAGACGGGAGCCCACACGGTGGTAGCCAAGAAGAGCGCGGCCCGGACCCGCACGGCCGGCAAGGGTGCGGCGCCCGTGCCCCCGGCCCGTGGAGTCGCCACGACAGGCCCCGGCGAGCTGGCGGTCCGGCCGGGTGAGGACCCCTGGACGCCGGAAGAGGTCGAAGAGGCACGGGCCGTGCTGAGCAGCGAGATCATGCGGCTGCGCAGTGAGCTGGAGGCCGCGAGTGCCGCACTCGCCGGGCTGATGCGCGACTCCGGTGACGGGGCGGGTGACGACGAGGCGGACACCGGCACCAAGAACATCACTCGCGAGCACGAGATGTCGCTCGCCGCCAACGCCCAGGAGATGCTGGACCAGACCGAGCGGGCCCTGGCCCGGCTCGACGCCGGGACGTACGGACTGTGCGAGGTCTGCGGCAATCCGATCGGCAAGGCGCGGATGCAGGCGTTCCCACGGGCCACGCTCTGTGTCGAGGACAAACAGAAGCAGGAGCGCCGCGGTTGATCCGTGGCCGTGTGTCGTACCCTCGTCCTCAGTCAGGAACCTAGGTTGAGGGACTCACGTGGCAGAGGCGGAGCGCATCATCGGTACGCCGGACATCCCCGATGCTGAGGGGACCGAAGGGGACGAGGCCGAGAGCCGGGTCGAGGAGACGGTCCCGAGCAGGGGCAAGCGGAAGATCATGGTGCTCTTCGCAGTGGCCGTCTTCGCCTATCTGCTCGACCTGATCAGCAAGATGATCGTGGTCGCGAAGCTGGAGCACCACCCGCCGGTCGAGATCCTCGGCGACTGGCTGAAGCTCGACGCGATCCGCAACGCGGGCGCCGCGTTCGGCATCGGTGAGGCCTTCACGATCATCTTCACCTTCATCGCGGCGACCGTCATCGTCGTGATCGCCCGCCTCGCCCGCAAGCTCTACAGCCTGCCGTGGGCCATCGCACTCGGCCTGCTGCTCGGCGGTGCGCTCGGCAACCTCACCGACCGCATCTTCCGGGCTCCCGGCACCTTCCAGGGCGCGGTGGTGGACTTCATCGCTCCCGCGCACTTCGCCGTCTTCAATCTCGCCGACTCCGCGATCGTCTGCGGCGGCATCCTGATCGTGATCCTTTCCTTCAAGGGCCTGGACCCCGACGGGACCGTGCACAAGGACTAGCGGGCGCAAGGCATACTCGACAGGTGAGTACGTATCCCGAGGTCCGCACCCTGCCCGTACCCGACGGCCTGGAGGGCGAGCGTGTCGACGCCGCCATTTCCCGGATGTTCGGTTTCTCCCGCACCAGGGCCGCCGACCTGGCCGCTGCCGGGAAGGTGCAGGTGGACGGCGCGGTGGTCGGGAAGTCCGAGCGGGTACGGGGCGGCGCCTGGCTGGAAGTGGAGATGCCGCAGGCACCCGCTCCGGTGCAGATCGTCGCCGAGCCCGTCGAGGGCATGGAGATCGTGCACGACGACGACGACATCGTCGTGATCGTGAAGCCGGTGGGGGTCGCCGCCCACCCGAGCCCCGGCTGGACCGGCACGACCGTCATCGGCGGTCTCGCCGCGGCCGGGTACCGGATCTCGACGTCCGGCGCCGCCGAGCGCCAGGGCATCGTCCACCGTCTCGACGTCGGTACCTCCGGCCTGATGGTCGTCGCCAAGTCCGAGCGGGCCTACACCCTGCTGAAGGCCCAGTTCCGCGACCGGGTCGTCGAGAAGAAGTACCACGCGCTGGTGCAGGGCCACCCGGACCCGATGAGCGGCACGATCGACGCCCCCATCGGGCGCCATCCCAACCTCGACTACAAGTGGGCCGTCACGGCCGAGGGCAAGCCCTCCGTGACGCACTACGACCTCATCGAGGCCTACCGCGCCGCCAGCCTCCTGGACATCAAGCTGGAGACGGGCCGTACGCACCAGATCCGGGTGCACATGTCGGCCCACCGCCACCCGTGCGTCGGTGACCTCACCTACGGCGCCGACCCGACGATGGCCAAG
Source organism: Streptomyces sp. NPDC058239 (assembly GCF_042882185.1). Classification (NCBI taxonomy): domain Bacteria; kingdom Bacillati; phylum Actinomycetota; class Actinomycetes; order Kitasatosporales; family Streptomycetaceae; genus Streptomyces; species Streptomyces sp. NPDC058239. The sequence continues at coordinate 370,016 of NZ_JBHVWS010000001.1, read as the reverse complement.
CGCCTCGGTCTGACGAGGCAGTGGCTGCACGCCGTCCGGCTCGGCTTCGAGCACCCGTCCGACGGCAGCTGGGTGGAGTTCTCCAGCACCTACCCGGACGACCTCCAGCAGGCTCTGGACAAGATCGAGGCGGAGAGCGAATGACCGGCACGTCCGCCCCGTACACCACCCGTACCGTCGTCGACGAGCAGGACCGCGCCGCCTGTTTCCAGGTCCGCAAGGACGTCTTCGTCGGTGAGCAGAACGTGCCCGAGGAGATCGAGTACGACGCCTACGACGCTGACGCGGTGCATGTGATCGCCGTCGCGGCGGACGGCTCCGCGCTCGGTACCGGGCGGCTGCTGCACGGTCCGGTCGCCGTGGCCAAGACCGGCGGCGACCTCACCGTGGGCTCGCTCGGCAGGCTGGCGGTGACCAAGGAGGCGCGCGGTCTCGGCGTCGGCGTGGCGCTGGTCCGGGCCATTGAGGACGCGGCCCGTGAGCTCGGTCTGGCCGCCGTCGATCTGCACGCCCAGACCCATGCACTCGGCTTCTACGAGCGGCTCGGGTATGTGGCGTACGGCCCCGAATTCCCGGACGCCGGCATCGCCCACCGGGCGATGCGCCGCGCTCTGTAGCAGGCGAACGAGTGCCGGGTGCCGCCCCGGCCGTACGGAGCGAGCGGCACCCCCGCATCCGCCCGGGTCAGTCCGGCAGGCCCCAGCGCGTCCATGCCCCGTTCGACGGCACATCGCGCGGTCCCCTCCCGGGGTGGCGCGCGCCATGCGGAGTGACCGTCGCCGTGCCACCGCGCGGCAGGGCGACCGTGATCCGGCCCGGTCCGGTCTCCCGCCAGTGCAGCGGGCGCCCGTGCGCGTCCCGTACGTCGATCCGACCCGCGATGGAGTGGTCCAGGGTCAGCGGGGCGCCCGCCTCGCTGTGCACCCGTACCCAGCGCGTGGCACCGCCGGAGCGGTCGGCGTCCACCAGGAAGGCGCCCTGGGTGCGCAGTGACGCGATCGACGCGTCCGCCCAGCGGTCCGAGACGGACGGGAAGACCTTCACCACCCCCTCGTGGCCCTGCACCACCATGTCGAGCATCGACTGGGCGGCGGACAGCGGGCTCTCCAGGGCGAGGTTCTTGCCCTCCCGGTACATCGTGTTGACGGTCATCTGGCAGTCCGCGACCACCTTCAGATCGGTGAAGAAGGTCAGGAAGTCGAGGGCCTTCTCCGGCTCGTCCATCACCGAGTACATGGACGAGGCGGTGGCGTAGCTGTAGCCGTGCCACAGCTGCTGCATGGAGACCCAGTGGTCCATGGAGCGCTGCATCACATCGCGGTCCCCGGCCAGGTCCCAGTTCCGTTCGCGCAGCGGGTAGAGCCAGAGCAGATGCGAATGGTGCCGGTGCGAGTCGGCGAGCGGGACGTCCTTGCCGATCATGACGCCGGCCGCCGGGTCCTCGGCGTACGGGGTGAGCCTTTGGTCGATGTCCTGCCAGCGTTTCAGCCGCGGATCGTTGTTGCGCAGCAGCTTCGCCGACGCGATCAGGGTGCGCACACCCCAGCGGACGAGCGAGAGGTCGTAGGTGCAGTCCTCGGCGTTGGCGTACTCGGGGGAGCGGGTCTCCAGCAGATGCAGCCTGCCGTCCGGGCCCTCGTGCAGGAAGTGCGCGTAGAAGTTGATGGCCTTCGCGAGGATCGGATACACCACATCGCGCAGGACGGACAGGTCCATCGAGTGCCGGTAGGACTGCCAGACGTTGTGCAGGGCCCAGGTGAGATTGCCGAAGTTGTCGGAGACGTGGTCCGAGCCCGGGGCGCCGACGTCGTACGTATCGCCTGCGCGCAGCTGCCAGTCGGAGGGGTGGCCCAGCGCGTAGCTCTCGCCGTCGCGGTAGTCGACGGGGACGGAGGTCGGGAGGTTGTGCTCGAAGCGGCGGAAGGCGCCCGTCACCGAGTCGAGTTCTGGGTGGTTGGAGCCGTGGATGGGTGCCATGCCGATCTGGACGTTGAGGTTCCACCAGACCGCGGTCCAGTTGTTGCCGACCTCGGGGAACCACGGGCCCCATTCGGAGATCGTCGGACCCTCGGCCCTGGTCGAGGCGGCGAGCTTGTAGAGCTGGGTGAGATAGAAGCTCTGCAGCCGCTTGTCCGGTACGGAGAGGAAGCTGCGCCGGTAGTACGCGTGCCACCAGGTGCGGTGGCGGTCCACCAACCGGTCGGGGTCGGTGGCGAGGGTGCGGTCCACGGCCCTCAGCGCGGCGGTCGTGGCCTGCGACACCTGGCCGGGGAAGCGGTGGACGAGGTGTGCGGCGAGCAGCCGGCCGGTGCCCTCGCGCTGCTCGCGCCAGGCGGTGGTCCAGCCGCCGCCCGCGAGCAGCGGCTGCTCGACGAAGCCGTCGCCGACCCGTGGGTCCGGGTTGGCCGTGTAGTCCTCGGGCTTGCCGCTGCTGCGGGTGGTGGCGGCGGGCAGCCACTGGAAGGACCAGGCGGCGGACTCCTCGCCGGGGGTGGGTCCGGTGGAGATCAGCAGGGCGCTGGTGTCGTTCTGCACGAGGGCGGAGAACTCCAGGGAGCCGCGCGTGGTGGTGACGGTGCCGCGCAGCTCGGCGTCGTACAGATCCAGGGTCCAGTCGACGGCGGTGATCTCCCCGGCGAGGGTCAGGGTGAAGTACCCGATGGGAAGCCGGGAGAAGCCGATGCCACCGCGCCACTGGCCGCGCTGGTCCTGCACCTGGCTGTGACTGAGCATCAGCTTCAGGGTGTTGGCGGTCTTTCCCGCGTACAGCTGGGCGCCGAGGTAGCCGTTGGCGAGGAAGGGGGCCTGCTGCCAGCCGGTGGGGAGCGTCCGCCAGGTCATGGCGGCGTCGCGGACGGTCTTCTCGTATATGCCGGCGTCCGGATGGCCCGTCGGTGCGGGCGCGGCTGCGGCCCATGCGGTACGGGAGCCGGCGAGCCAGAGCGCGGATGTGCCGGCGGCGGCGCCGACGAAATGCCTTCGGGAGAACGCGGTCACGTGATTTCTCCTGTCAGTCATGTATGTGGTGAGGGTTCTTGTCCCTGAATGACGCACGCCGCATACTGCCCGCCCCGGGGAGGTAGCGGAAGGGGGCTGACGGCATAGACATCGGAGGAATGATCGGTCAGAGAGGCGATATGGAGGGGGTGTTGTCTGGATTGCGGGCCTTGCGTGGCAGGCTTGAAGTCCAGATCGACCGATCAAAGAGGTCGGCTCGCCGCATTCCGGAAGGCACCTCGTGGACCAAATGGCACTGCTCCTCCTGCTGTTGCTCGGAGCTGTGGTCACGGTGCCACTGGGGGAGCGTCTCGGACTGCCCGCACCGGTGCTGATGACGCTCGCCGGAGTCGGTATGGCGTTCCTCAGCTTCGTGCCGAATGTGGACATCCCGCCCGAGATCATTCTTCCCGCGCTGCTGCCGCCGCTGCTCTACGCCTCCGTGCAGCGCACCTCCTGGCGGCAGTTCGCCGCCAATAAACGACCGATCTTTCTGCTGGCCGTGGCACTGGTCTTCATCACGACGGCCGCCGTCGCCGCAGTCGCCAACGCGATCGTTCCCGGACTGCCCATCGCCGCCGCCGTGGCGCTCGGCGCGCTCGTCGCCCCGCCCGACCCGGTCGCCGCGACGGCCGTCGCGGGCTCGGTCGGGCTGCCGCGCAGACTCGTCTCCATCCTGGAGGGCGAGGGGCTGTTCAACGATGTGACCGCGATCGTGCTGTACCACGTGGCGATCGCCGCCGCGGTGAGCGGCACGTTCTCGCTGCCGGAGGCGTTCGGGCTGCTGATCCTCTCCGCGGTCGTCGCCGTGGCGGTGGGTGTGGCGCTCGGCTGGATCACCATCAAACTCATGGGCCTGCTCGGCGATGCCACGCTCCAGGTCGGCCTCACCCTGCTGGTGCCGTTCGTGAGCTATGTCCTCGCGGAGGAGCTGATGGGGTCGGGTGTCCTCGCCGTCCTCACCACCGCGCTCTTCCTCGCCGAGCACACCGCCGACGCCGACGACGTACTCGGGCGGCTCACCGGCCGTACGTTCTGGGAGATCGTCGACACCCTCGTCACCGGGGTCGCCTTCGGGCTGATCGGCCTCGAACTGCACAACGTCTTCGGGACGGCAGACGGGCGCGAGCTCCAGATGCTCGGCTGGGGTCTGGCCGTCGTCGCGGTCGTCGTCGGCGTACGGCTGCTGTATCTGCTGCCCGCGACCTGGCTCGCCAAGCGGCTGCACACCCGGCGCGACGTCAGCGAGGAGATCCCCACCAGCTGGCGGGAGACCGTTGTCATGTGGTGGTCCGGGATGCGGGGAGTGGCCTCGGTCGCCCTGGCGCTCGCGATTCCGCTGAAGACGGACGACGGGAAGCCGTTCCCGGGCCGTGACGAGATCGTCTTCATCGCCTTCGCCGTGATCATGGCCACGCTCGTCGTCCAGGGACTCACCCTGCCGTGGCTGGTCCGCAAGCTACGGGTCCGGGCGGACACGGACGTCGAGGAGGCGCTGGAGAAGGACCTCGCGATCCGTGCCGCGAAGGCCGCGAAGCAGCGGCTCAAGGAGATCCGGGAGGTCGAGGAGTTCCCGGACGAGGTCGCGGAGCGGCTGCAGCGGCTGGCGTACGACGTGGGGGCGCGGATCAGCCCCGACATGGTCGACGACGAGCGCCGCGAGGCGTACGCGAAGCGCGCCGAACGCTTCAAGGCGGTCAACCGCGTCCAGCGCGAAATGATGTCGGCCGCCCGCCACGAGGTGCTCTCGGCCCGCAACGAGGCGGGCACGAACCCGGAGGTCGTCGACCGGGTGCTGCGGCAGCTGGACGTACGCAGCCTGCGGTGACGTGGCGCCCGCGCCCGGTCAGCCGCGTCCCGTGCGGGGGGACTTGTCCCAGCCCGTCGGTTTCTCGTCCGTAGGGTGGGGAGAGTTGGGCCACTCGTCGCCCGGCGGAAGCGTCGCGGGCGCCGTCGCGATCCTCGGCAGTGCGTAGGGATGGTGGTCGCGCAGCCAGCCGATGAGCTGCTCCCGCACGGCACAGCGCACCGTCCAGATGTCGTCCGCGTCCTTGGCCGTGACCACCGCGCGGACCTGGATCGTCGACGGCGTGGTGTCCGTGACCGCCAGGGACCAGTTACGGCCGTCCCAGGCGGCGCACTCGCCCAGGATGTCCCGCAGCTGGTCACGCATTGCCGCGACCGGGGCCGAGTGGTCGAGATGGAAGAAGACCGAGCCGGTCATCTGGGCGCCGCCGCGCGACCAGTTCTCGAACGGTTTGCTGGTGAAGTACGAGACCGGCATCGTGATCCGCCGCTCGTCCCAGGTCCGTACCGCGAGGAAGGTCAGCGTGATCTCCTCGATCGTGCCCCACTCGCCGTCCACCACCACCGTGTCGCCGATCCGCACCATGTCGCCGAAGGCGATCTGCAGCCCCGCGAAGAGATTGCCGAGCGTCGACTGGGCCGCGATGCCCGCGACGATGCCGAGCACACCGGCCGAGGCCAGCATCGAGGTGCCGAACGTCCGCATCGCCGGGAACGTCAGCAGCATCGCGCCGACGGCGACGGTCGCCACGATCGCGGTGACCACCCGCTGGATCAGCGTCACCTGCGTACGGACCCTCCGCACCCGTGCCGGATCGCGGGTGCTCGCCGCGTACCGGGCGTAGACGGAGTCGACGACGGCTGCCGCGATCCGCACCACCAGCCAGGCCGACGTCCCGATCAGCACCAGAGTCAGGACCTGGCCGATCCCGGCCTCGTGGTCCTGGACGAGTCCGAGCCGGGTGTGGGTGTACGTGCCCCGCAGCAGCGCAGTGCACAGGGTCAGCTGCAGCGGGATCCGGCAGCGCCGCAGCAGACCCCACAACGGCGTCTCGTGGTGCAGGCGGTCGGCCCGTCTGAGCAGCAGATCGACCAGCCAGCCGACCAGCAGCGTGATCACGACCGAGCCGCCGACGACGATCAGCGGACGCAGCACGATCTCCATCCTGTCGTTCTCCATGCTCCCGACCGTAGCTGGCACCATTGGCCTCATGAACATCATGCTTTTCCACTCGACGTACGGTCTGCGCCCCGCGGTGCACGCGGCCGCCGACCGGTTGCGCGCCGCCGGGCACGAGGTGCAGGTGCCCGATCTCTTCGAGGGGCACACCTTCGAAACCGTCGAGGAAGGCATGGCCTTCAAGGAAGAGGTGGGCAAGGACGAGCTGCTCAGGAGGGCAGTACTGGCCGCCGCGCCCTACTCCGACCGGGGTCTGGTGTACGCGGGATTCTCCTTCGGGGCGTCCACCGCGCAGACCCTGGCGCTCGGCGACGAGAAGGCGCGCGGTCTGCTGCTGTTCCACGGCACCTCGGACATCGCCGAGAACGCCACGGTGGACGAGCTGCCCGTCCAGCTGCATGTCGCGGACCCGGACCCGTTCGAGACGCACGACTGGCTGAACTCCTGGTATCTGCAGATGCAGCGGACCGGTGCCGATGTCGAGGTCTACCGCTATCCGGGCGCGGGTCATCTCTTCACGGACCCCGAACTGCCGGACCACGACGCGGCCTCGGCCGAGCTGGCCTGGAAGGTCGCGCTCGGCTTCCTCGCCACGCTGTGACCGTGCGAAGGGCCCCGCACAGCGCTGGGCCCTTCGCACGGACTGGGCGGATCAGCCCCGGTAGGCGGTCCAGCTGTCGCTCATCCGCTGCACCTGACCAGGGGTGAACTGGTACATGCAGGAGTCGTACGTGTAGTCCATGAAGTTGTGGATCGGGTCGACCCCTGTCTTGTTGGTGCAGGTGTCGCGCCCGGTCGGGCACTCGAACGCGGCGCTCTTCTCGGCGGGCGTGTCGGAGACGTAGTCGCCGTTGCCGTTACAGCCGCCCTGGAAGGTGTGGTAGAGCCCCATCCAGTGGCCGACCTCGTGGGTGGCGGTGTCGCCCTCGTCGTAGTTGGTGGCGGAGCCGCCGGGCAGCGAGGCGTCGAGGATGACGACGCCGTCCATGCTCGGGCTGGAGGCGTACGAGCTGGGGAAGGTGGCCCAGCCGAGCAGGCCGCCGCCGAGGTTGGCGGTGTAGATGTTGAGCGCGTTCTTGCCGCCCTTGCGCAGCGTCGACTTCATCGACTTCTCGGCGGCGGAGCCCGAGGAGAGGTTGTACCAGGAGGCGTTGTCCGTGTAGTCGGTGCCGGCCAGCGAGAACTGGAAGCCGGAGTCGGTGTTTCCGGTGCCCTGGCCGCTGTAGGCCGCGTTCAGCACGTTCATCTGGCTGCTGATGTCGCCCGCGGTGAGCTTGCCGGTGGTGCCGGAGTGGATGACGTGGAAGTAGACCGGGACGGTCGCTCCGGCAGCGAGCGTGGAGCCGCTGACCCGGCGGGCCGCGAGTCTCTCCTTGAGCTGCGTGTCCATGGCCTTGGCCTGGGACGTGGTGAGTTCATTGGGGTCGGCAGCGTGGTTGGTGCCCGAGGGGCGGGCCTCGCGCGCGGTGGCGCCGGTGCTCGCCTCGCTCGCGCACTTCTCGGCGGATGCGGCGGACGCGGAGGAGGGGGACGCCTTTGCGGCGGCGGAGCCGGTGGAAGCGGAGAGCGGTGCCAGGGCCAGGGTTCCGGCCAGGACGGCGGTGCCGATCGCACGGTTACGTATACGCGGCGATATACGGGCAAGAGTGCGCACAGGGACTCCTCGCGGATGTGTGGGGGGAGGGATTTCCTCACCCGCCGCCGGGAGATTACGTGCGCATGTCAGATCTTGAGGAGAATCGATCAAGCCCAATCAATCATGGGGCAAACCGGGGAAACGGGAAGAAATAATTCTGCGTGTTCCAGAGTTTGAGACGCGGACGTAACGTCCCGCGTTACCCCGGCGGGTGGTGTGTCCCCATTGGAGTCGGGAGACACGCCACCCGCCGTAGCGATGTAATGCGCCGTCAACATGGACCGCAGTGGCTGAAAATAGACCCTCAACGCACCGGGCGGTCCGCGCGCTCGACCTTCTGCGTCCCACTGAGCGTCCGGTACGAACGCGTCCAGGCGGAGGTCGCGTCCCGCTTCGTCTTGTCGGAGACCACGTAGTAGTCCATCTGTGAGCGCTCGGCGGTCACATCGAGGACGCCGTAGCCGTGCGAGTCCGTGTCCACCCACTTCACATGACGGTTGGCGGCCTTGACCGCCGCGCTCGCGACCACCGAGACGGTCCCCGGCGCGACATGCAGGATGTCGTCGAGATTGTCCGAGGTCACCGACGTCACCACGAACTCGGTGGCGGCCGACGCCGAGAGCGGATACGTCGCCGCCTTCACCGGTACGTCATTGGCCCATGCCATGTGGATGTCGCCGGTCAGGAAGACCGTGTTGGTGATCGACCGGTCCCGCAGATGCGCGATCAGCTCCTTGCGGTCGTCGGTGTAGCCGTCCCACTGGTCGACGTTGACGGCAAGGCCCTCCGTGGGCAGCCCCAGCAACTCGGCCAGCGGCTCCAGCAGATGCGCGGGTACGGAACCGAACGCGACCGGCGAGATCATCACCGACGTACCGACCAGCTTCCAGGTGGCGTCCGAGCCGGCCAGGCCCGACTTCAGCCAGTCCAGCTGCGCCCGGCCGGTGATCGTGCGATCCGGGTCGTCGACCGAACCATTGCCGATCGCCGACTGCTGGGAGCGGAAGGTGCGCAGATCGAGGAGGTGGAGATCGGCCAGGTTGCCGAAGCGCAGCCGCCGGTAGACGGTGCCCTCGGTGGAGGCGCGGACCGGCATCCACTCGAAGTACGCCTGCTTGGCGCCGGCCGCCCGGTCGGCCCAGGCGCCCTCCGTGCCCGGCGTGTGGTTCTCGGCCCCGCCCGACCAGGCGTCGTTGGCGAACTCGTGGTCGTCCCAGATCGCGATCACCGGGTGGGCGGCGTGCAGGGTCTGGAGGTCGGTGTCCGTCTTGTAGTTGCCGTGCCGGGTGCGGTAGTCGGCGAGGGTCAGGATCTCGTGCTTCGGCTCGTGCGGCCGTACGACGTACTTGGCGTCCGGGTAACTGCCCGACGCGTACTCGTAGATGTAGTCGCCGAGATGCAGCACCGCGTCGAGATCGGCGCGGGCGGCGAGATGCCGGTAGGGGGAGAAGAACCCGGACTCCCAGTTGGCGCACGACACCACCCCGAAGCGCACACCGGGCGTGGCGGCTCCGGCCGCCGGCGCGGTGCGGGTGCGGCCCGCCGGCGAGAAGGTGCCCGTGCCGTCGCCCGCCGAGAAGCGGAACCAGTAGGCGGTGGCCGGGCTCAGCCCCCGCACATCGGCCTTGACGGTGTGGTCGGAGGCGGCCTTCGCGACAGTTGTTCCCCGGGCCACGACGCGTGCGAACTCCTTGTCCTCGGCGACCTCCCAGCGCACCGCCGTATCGGCGCCACGGCCTGAGCCGGGCACGGCGTCGGGGGCCGGGGTGACGCGGGTCCACAGGAGTATGCCGTCGGGGAGGGGGTCGCCGGAGGCGACGCCGTGCAGGAAGGCGGGCCCGTCCGCGGCACGCGCGGTGGTGGCGGCGCCCAGCACGGGGGCGGCGACGGCGGTGGCGGCAGCGGCCTTGACGACCGTGCGGCGGCTGGGGGCGGATATCGGCGAAGGAAGGTGTCGACTGGTCACGGAGGAGAACCCTACTGACCGGTAAAGCGAACGGGCAGGCGAACGAAGGAAGTTCGCCTGCCCGTCGGAGAGCCGCTGCCGGGAGTTTGCCGCTAGCCCTTCAGAGCGGCGGTGATCGCGGTGTTGAAGTCGGCCACCGTCATCGGCGCGTTCTTGCTGCCGTCCGTGCCGGTGAGCGTCTTGCCGTCCATCTTCAGCGTCGGAGTGCCCTGCACACCGCTCTTCTCGAACGCCGCGGACATCTTCATCGCCCAGTTGTCGTACGTACCGTCCTTGACGTCCTCCTGGAACGCCTTGTTGCCCTTCAGGGCGTCGACCGTGTCGGCGACCTTGATCAGGTACGCGTCGTCCTTGAACTTGTCGTCGGTCTCCTCCGGGTGGTACTTCGCGGAGTAGAGCGCGTACTTGTAGTCGAGGAAGGCGTCCGGGCTGACATCGAGCGCGGCGCCGAGCGCGCTCAGCGCCTTCTTCGAGCCTTCGCCGTTGCTGGCGTTGTCGATGAACGTGGCACCGATGTACTTGATCTTGTACTTCCCGGCGTCGACGTCCTTGTGCACCGTCTCGCCGACGGCCTGCTCGAACGAGGCGCAGACCGGGCAGCGCGAGTCCTCGTACAGCTCCAGGGTCTTCTTGGCGGTCGACTTGCCGATGACGACGGTCGTGCCGTTGTCGCCCGAGGTGTTCTTGGGCGCGGTCACGTTCTTCGCGTCCGCGGCCGCCTCCCAGCGGGACGGCTTGTTCAGCTGCATGACACCCCAGGTCGCGGCGCCCACGACCGCCAGCACGCCGACGACCGAGACACCGACGACGATCTGCCTGCGGGCCTTGTCCTTCTTGGCCTGGCGCTCGCGCTCGGCGCGCAGACGCTCACGGGCCGCCGCCTTGTTGGCCTGGCTGTTGCGGTTGCTCATGTTCTTTTCTCCATGGTGTGGGTGATACGTCTTCAGGGATGTACGTGCTCAGACGATGGCGCAGGCCGAGCGCGGCGGTCCCCTCCGTCCCACGGAGTGCACGAGCAGACGGGCGTGTACGAGCAGGTGCGGGCCGCATCCGGCGGGGCGCACCCTGCGGCGTACGGAGCGGCGGGCCGTACCCACCACGGCGACCGCGATCAGCAGCGGACAGAAAGCCAGGGCGGCGACCGCTCCCAGCAGGCCGACGAGCGCGGACTCGCCGCGCCGCAGCCAGGCCGCGGCGAGCAGACCGACCGTCACATGGGCGGCGAGCAGCAGCCACGGCACCGCCGGACCCGGGGAGGCCAGCAGCGCGGCTGCCGTGTGTCCGCCGCCGGTCACCGAGGTGAGCGGGGTGCCGACGTCACCGACCCGGGGTGCGTGGGCACCGATGTCACCGCCGCCGCACAGCACATCGACGCCGACCGAACGCAGCGGCCCCGCGATCGGGCCGCCTGCCGCGCCGTAACAGAGGTGCTGGCCGGTGGTGAACACGGTGTCGGCGGCCAGTTCCAGCGGGACCAGCAGTCCGGCGATCGCCCCGAAGCCGCGCTCCCGGCCGGCCAGCGCGTACGCCACGGCGAAGACCACGCCGGCCAGCAGGGCGACGACGGTCAGCGGCAGCGCGACCTGGGAGAGCAGCACATGGGACGCAGCGGAGAGCGTCACGACGAGCGCTGTGAAAAGCGCCGCGCGAACGACTCTGAGCTGCGTCCCGGATATGTCCATCGCCGAGGAGTGTCGCATGCGAACCTGTAAGCGACCCCTGAAGGGGCCCGGTCGCGTGCGGAGCCCTACAGCCCCGGGATGCGGCCGTTGCGGAAAAGATCCACAAAGATCTGGTGGTCGGCACGGGCCCGGGCGCCGTAGCTGTGGGCGAAGTCCACCAGCAGGTCGGCGAAGCTCTCCTCGTCCGCCGCGATCGCCGCGTCGATCGCCCGCTCGGTGGAGAACGGCACCAGCGAGTGGCCGCTCTCGTCGTCCGCCGCGGAGTGCATCGTCGCCGTCGCCCGGCCGAGGTCGGCCACGACCGCGGCGATCTCCTCCGGCTCGTCGATGTCGGACCAGTCCAGATCGACCGCGTACGGAGACACCTCGGCGACCAGCTGTCCGGCCCCGTCCAGCTCGGTCCAGCCGAGCCACGGGTCGGCGTGCGCCTGCAGGGCGCGCTGCGAGATGACCGTGCGGTGGCCCTCGTGCTGGAAGTACTCGCGCACGGCCGCGTCGGTGATGTGCCGGGAGACCGCGGGGGTCTGCGCCTGCTTGAGATAGATCACCACATCGTTCTCCAGGGCGTCGCTGTTGCCCTCCAGAAGGATGTTGTACGAGGGCAGCCCGGCCGAACCGATACCGATGCCACGACGGCCGACGACATCCTTCACCCGGTACGAGTCGGGGCGGGTCAGGCTCGACTCCGGCAGCGTCTCCAGATAGCCGTCGAAGGCGGCCAGCACCTTGTAGCGCGTCGCCGCGTCCAGGTCGATCGAGCCGCCGCCCGCCGCGAACCGGCGCTCGAAGTCCCGGATCTCCGTCATCGAGTCCAGCAGCGAGAACCGGGTCAGCGACCGGGCGTCGCGCAGCGCGTCCAGCAGCGGGCCCTGTGCCGTGTCCAGCGTGAAGGGCGGTACCTCGTCGTTCTTCGCGCCCGTCGCCAGTGCGTGGATCCGCTCACGGTAGGCCGCCGCGTAGACCCGGACCAGCTCGGTGATCTGGTCGTCGCCCAGCGCCTTCGCGTACCCGATCAGCGCAACGGAGGCGGCGAACCGCTTGAGGTCCCAGGTGAACGGGCCGACGTACGCCTCGTCGAAGTCGTTCACATTGAAGATCAGCCGGCCGTTGGCGTCCATGTACGTGCCGAAGTTCTCCGCGTGCAGATCGCCGTGGATCCACACCCGGCCGGTCCGCTCGTCGAGGTACGGGCCGCCGTGCCGCTCCCGCTCCAGGTCGTTGTAGAACAGGCATGCCGTACCCCGGTAGAAGGCGAACGCCGAGCCCGCCATCTTGCGGAATTTGACCCGGAAGGCAGCCGGATCGGCGGCCAGCAGCTCCCCGAACGCGGTGTCGAAGACCTCAAGAATCTGCTCCCCGCGCTGCGCTGCGCCGGTCTGCGCTTCCGACATCTCTGGGTGCCTCCTGGTACCTGATGTGCGTGACGACGTACATGACAAAAGGGACGGGTGTACTCGCCCTTCCAACGCGTGACCGTATCCCGGAGTGCCCGTCGTCCGTCACCTCGAAGACGTAGACTTCCACGCTGTCCCCCCAGCCCGTCATCGTCCGTTTCCCGGAGGCACAGCGCCGTGACCAAGCCGCCTTTCACGCACCTTCACGTCCACACCCAGTACTCGTTGCTGGACGGTGCCGCGCGGCTCAAGGACATGTTCGCTGCCTGCAATGAAATGGGCATGTCGCACATCGCGATGACGGACCACGGCAACCTGCACGGTGCCTACGACTTCTTCCACTCGGCGCAGAAGGCGGGCGTGACGCCGATCATCGGGATCGAGGCGTATGTCGCTCCGGAGTCACGCAAGCACAAGCGGAAGATCCAGTGGGGTCAGCCGCACCAGAAGCGCGACGACGTCTCGGGTTCGGGCGGTTACACCCACAAGACGATCTGGGCGTCGAACGCGACGGGGCTGCACAACCTCTTCCGGCTCTCCTCGGACGCGTACGCCGAGGGCTGGCTGCAAAAGTGGCCCCGTATGGACAAGGAGACCATCGCCCAGTGGTCCGAGGGCCTGATCGCCTCCACCGGCTGCCCCTCGGGCGAGGTGCAGACGCGACTGCGGCTCGGCCAGTTCGACGAGGCGGTCCAGGCGGCCTCCGACTACAAGGACATCTTCGGCGAGGGCAAGTACTTCCTGGAGCTGATGGACCACGGCATCGAGATCGAGCGCCGGGTCCGTGACGGGCTCCTCGAAATCGGCAAGAAGCTGAACATCCCGCCGCTGGTGACCAACGACTCGCACTACACCTACGCGCACGAGGCCACCGCCCACGACGCCCTGCTCTGCATCCAGACCGGCAAGAACCTCTCCGACCCGGACCGCTTCCGCTTCGACGGCACCGGCTACTACCTCAAGACGACCGACGAGATGTACGCCGTCGACTCCTCCGACGCCTGGCAGGAGGGCTGCGCCAACACCCTGCTGGTCGCGCAGCAGATCGACACCGCCGGCATGTTCGAGAAGCGCGACCTGATGCCGAAGTTCGACATCCCGGACGGCTACACCGAGATCACCTGGTTCCAGGAAGAGGTCCGGGTCGGCATGAACCGCCGCTACCCGGGCGGTGTCCCCGACGACCGGCAGAAGCAGGCCGAGTACGAGATGGACATCATCATCCAGATGGGGTTCCCGGGGTACTTCCTGGTCGTCGCGGACTTCATCATGTGGGCGAAGAACAACGGCATCGCGGTCGGCCCCGGCCGTGGTTCCGCGGCCGGCTCGATCGTGGCGTACGCGATGGGCATCACCGACCTCGACCCGATCGAGCACGGACTGATCTTCGAGCGGTTCCTCAACCCCGAGCGTGTCTCCATGCCCGATGTCGACATCGACTTCGACGAGCGTCGGCGCGTCGAAGTGATCAGGTACGTGACGGAGAAGTACGGCGCCGACAAGGTCGCCATGATCGGCACGTACGGCAAGATCAAGGCGAAGAACGCCATCAAGGACTCCGCCCGCGTCCTCGGCTACCCGTACGCGATGGGCGACCGGCTCACCAAGGCCATGCCCGCCGACGTCCTCGGCAAGGGCATCGACCTCAACGGCATCACCGACCCCAAGCACCCGCGCTACAGCGAGGCGGGCGAGATCCGGGGGATGTACGAGAACGAGCCGGACGTGAAGAAGGTGATCGACACCGCGAAGGGCGTCGAGGGCCTGGTCCGGCAGATGGGCGTGCACGCCGCAGGCGTCATCATGTCCAGCGAGCCCATCGTCGACCACGCCCCGATCTGGGTGCGGCACACCGACGGGGTCACCATCACGCAGTGGGACTACCCGCAGTGCGAGTCGCTCGGCCTGCTCAAGATGGACTTCCTGGGCCTCAGGAACCTGACCATCATGGACGACGCCGTCAAGATGGTGGAGAGCAACAAGGGCGTCAAGCTGGACCTGCTCGGCCTCCCGCTGGACGACCCGAAGACGTACGAAATGCTCTGCCGCGGCGACACGCTCGGCGTGTTCCAGTTCGACGGCGGTCCGATGCGCTCCCTGCTGCGCCAGATGCAGCCCGACAACTTCGAGGACATTTCCGCCGTCTCGGCCCTGTACCGGCCGGGCCCGATGGGCATGAACTCGCACACGAACTACGCCGAGCGCAAGAACGGCCGCCAGGAGATCACCCCGATCCACCCGGAGCTGGAGGAACCGCTCAAGGAGGTCCTCGGCCTGACCTACGGCCTGATCGTGTATCAGGAGCAGGTGCAGAAGGCCGCCCAGATCGTCGCCGGCTACTCGCTCGGCGAGGCCGACATCCTGCGCCGCGTCATGGGCAAGAAGAAGGCCGACGAGCTGGAGAAGAACTTCGTTCTCTTCGAGGCCGGCGCCAAGAAGAAGGGCTTCTCCGACGCGGCGATCAAGGCGCTGTGGGATGTTCTGGTCCCGTTCGCCGGATACGCGTTCAACAAGGCACACTCCTCCGCGTACGGCCTGGTCACCTACTGGACCGCGTATCTCAAGGCGAACTACCCCGCCGAGTACATGGCGGCGCTGCTGACCTCGGTCAAGGACGACAAGGACAAGTCGGCGGTCTATCTCAACGAGTGCCGTCGTATGGGCATCAAGGTGCTGCCGCCCAATGTGAACGAGTCGCTGTCGAACTTCGCCGCGCAGGGCGACGACGTGATCCTCTTCGGCCTCACGGCCGTCCGGAACGTGGGTCAGAACGTCGTCGACTCGATCATCCGGTGCCGCAAGGCGAAGGGGAAGTACGGCAGCTTCCCCGACTTCCTGGACAAGGTCGAGGCGGTCGTCTGCAACAAGCGCACCGTCGAATCGCTGATCAAGGCCGGCGCCTTCGACGAGATGGGCCACACCCGCAAGGGCCTGGTCGCCCACCACGAGCCGATGATCGACAACGTGGTGCAGGTCAAGCGCAAGGAGGCCGAGGGCCAGTTCGACCTCTTCGGCGGCATGGGCGAGGAGGAGAGCGACGAGCCGGGCTTCGGGCTCGACGTGGAGTTCTCCGACATCGAGTGGGAGAAGTCCTACCTGCTGGCCCAGGAGCGCGAGATGCTCGGCCTGTACGTCTCCGACCACCCGCTCTTCGGTCTGGAACACGTGCTGTCCGACAAGGCCGACTCCTCGATCTCCCAGCTGACCGGCGGGGAGCATTCCGACGGTGCCATCGTCACCGTCGGAGGCATCATCTCCGGCCTCCAGCGCAAGATGACCAAGCAGGGCAACGCCTGGGCCATCGCCACCGTCGAGGACCTGGCCGGATCCATCGAGTGCATGTTCTTCCCCGCCACCTACCAGCTGGTCTCCACCCAGCTCGTCGAGGACACCGTCGTCTTCGTCAAGGGACGTCTCGACAAGCGGGAGGACGTGCCCCGGCTCGTCGCCATGGAGATGCAGGTCCCCGACATCTCGTCGGCCGGCACCAACGCCCCCGTGGTCCTGACCATCCCCACGGTCAAGATCACCCCGCCGATGGTCAGCCGCCTCGGCGAGGTCCTCAGCAACCACCGGGGCGACACCGAGGTGCGGATCAAGCTCCAGGGCCCCCGCAAGACCACGGTGCTCCGGCTCGACCGGCACCGGGTGAAGCCCGACCCGGCGCTCTTCGGTGACCTGAAGGTGCTGCTCGGACCGTCCTGCCTGGCCGGCTGAGCCGGTTCACGGTCTACGCACAAGAGGGGCGCCCCGCGAAAGCGGGAGCGCCCCTCCCGGCCACCCGGCCTGCGGACCGGAGATCTGCCCGGTCAGTTGTGGCCGAAGCGCCGCTGGTGCTTACGGGCAACATCGGCGGGGCTGCCCTGGGCTTGCGACTGAGGCTGTATCTGCGACTCGTACCCAGTCGACTTGGGCTCTTCCGCACCGCGCTCCGGACGGGACGTCGCGCGGTTCTGCTGGCTGCTCTGCTTGCGGTTCTTGTTCTTGGCCATGGTGTTCCTCCTACGGGGACTCTCGGGGCCAGGACCGCGTTCAGATTCACATAGCGGGGTAAAGCGTGCATGTTGGATCATTACCGTGCGTAGTAAGGGGGTATCATGCGCCGTTTTCCGGATCCGCCACGCCGATGATCGAGTTCCGGCCGTCAACCCCTGCGCGGTCGGGCAGACTCGAAGGAAACCCTTGGCAAAGACCACACCCGAACTTCTGGAAGAGGGTGGAACGCGTGGACCGTTGCGTCGTCCTGGTGGACGCCGGCTACTTGCTGGGTGCAGCCGCGAGTCTGCTGGCCGGGGAGCCCGCCCGTTCCCGCATCACCGTCGACCACGCGGCCCTCATCCGGGGCTTGCGCGAGCTGGCACAGGCCGATACACAGCAGCCACTGCTGCGGATCTACTGGTTCGACGGCGCCCCCGACCGCGTACCGCAGCCCGAGCACCGCAGACTTCGTGTGATGCCCCGGGTGACCGTCCGGCTCGGTGCTCTCACCCGCAGTGACGGGCGCTGGGCGCAGAAGGGCGTCGACGCCGCGATGCACGCCGAGCTCACCGAACTGGCCAGGAACCGGGCCTGCTCCGACGTGGTGCTGGTGACCGGTGACGGCGATCTGCTGCCCGGCCTGATGTCCGCCAAGGAACACGGCGTCGCCGTCCATCTGTGGGCGGTCCAGGCCGCCGACGGCGACTACAACCAGTCCGAGGACCTGGTCGCCGAGGCCGACGAACGAAGGGTGCTCGACCGGGCCTGGATCACCCAGGCCGTACGGGCCAAGGAGACCGGCGGCATCTGCGCCCCGCCGCCCGCCCCCCGACCGGAGATCGCTGCGATCCTCTCCGCACCGCTGCCCGAGGCGGCCCTCGCAGCCTCCGCCGAGCGGGCATCGGAGGCCCAGGCTGCGGCCACCCGCAACGGTGAGGTGCCGCCGCCCGAGGAGAGCTCCACCGCCGACCGGCCCGGCCACGGTGGAAGGGGCGTCCCCACGCCCAAGGACCTGGCGGGCAGCCTGCGCGGCCCCGGCGCCCAGCCCACCCAGCCTTCGCCCGCCAACGCCACACTGCGCTGGTCCTCCGACAAGGGCTGGATGGAGCGCGGCGGACCGCTGGGCGAGCCCGCCGAAACCGCGTCCCTCCCGACGCTGGCCCAGCTCACCAGTGCCGAGCAGCGCTGGGCGGACCGGGAGGAGGACATCACCACCGTGGGCGGCGACCCCTTCGAGGTGGGCCAGGTCTTCGCCCGGCGCTGGATGGAGCGGCTGCCGGAGACCGCCCATCTGCAGAAGCTGTCGACCATGTATCCGCGCATCCCGCACCGCATCGACGGCGAACTGCTGCGGTACGCGGCACGGTTCGGCCTGCTCGCCCACAAGGACGACCAGATCGACGAGCACGACCGCTACGCGATCCGGGCCGGATTCTGGCGGGAGATCGATGTACGGGCCGCGGCGGAACACGCCCCGGCGGTGGAGCGGACGAGCCCGTCCGGCGACTGACGGCACAACGGTCACGCGGGCGGGCAACCCGGCCCGCGATCGCGGCGTCGACGTCCGACCGGCATGGCCCCGGGCGCAATACGGGGCATCCGACCCCGTACTCTCGTACCTCGTGAGTACGGGCACAGCACAGGCGCAGACGGCGACCGGGACCGTGTGCGCGGTGCGTGATCTGGTCAAGACCTATCCCGCTGCCCGCGGCCGCCGCGGTGCACCCGCCACACCCGAGGTGCGCGCCACCGACGGGATCAGCCTGGATGTGCGGCGTGGCGAGACCTTCGGTCTGCTCGGCCCCAACGGCGCCGGAAAGTCCACCCTGGTGCGGCAGCTCACCGGGCTGATGAGGCCCGACTCCGGCAGCGTCACCATGCTGGGCCACGATCTCGTACGCCATCCCGAGCGGGCATCCCGGCTGATCGGTTACCTCGGGCAGGAGTCCACCGCCCTCGATGAGCTGACCGTCTCGCTCGCCGCCGAGACCACCGGACGGCTGCGCGGCCTCGCGGTTCGGGACGCCCGCGCCGAGCGCGACGACGTACTCGAAGAACTCGGCCTCACCGAGATCGCGGGACGCCCCCTGAAGAAGCTCTCCGGCGGACAGCGGCGGCTCGCCTGCTTCGCTGCCGCGCTGGTCGGCGAGCGGCCGGTGCTGGTGCTGGACGAGCCGACGACCGGCATGGACCCCGTCGCGCGGCGCGCCGTCTGGGCCGCCGTCGACCGGCGCCGGGCCGAACGCGGCACGACGGTGCTGCTCGTCACCCACAACGTCATCGAGGCCGAGACGGTTCTCGACCGGGTCGCCGTGATCGAGCGCGGCAAGGTCATCGCCTGTGACACGCCGACCGGGCTCAAGGAACGTGTCGCCGGCGAGGTCCGGGTCGAGCTGGTGTGGCGCGAACGGGCGCCCCTGGACGTGCCCGAAGTCGCCGCGCTGCGTGGCTCGGCCCAGGAGTCCGGGCGGCGCTGGGTGCTGAGGCTCGGTCCCGACGAGGCACGGGCGGCAGTTGCCGCCGTGACCGGCGGCGCGGCCTTTGCCGCACTCGACGACTTCACGCTGGCGACGCCCAGCCTGGAGGACGTCTATCTCGCGCTCGGCGGGGACGCGACCAAGGGGCTGGTGAAGTCATGACCGCTGCGGGCGGGGGGACCGGATGCGCATGCGCGGCCGGGCAGGGAGCGAACAGGAGCAGCGCCAGGTGACGAGCATCGTTCCCGCGCGGGCGGTGACCGGACCCGTCCGGACCGCCGATGACGGCCGTGCCGGCCGCGACGGCCAGGAGGGGGCAGCTCCCGCGCCGCTCGCGCCACGGGCCCGGCTGTTCCCCTCGCTCGCGGCCGTCTACCGTGCCCAGCTGTCCAGGGCCAGGGTCGCCCGTATCCCGCTGCTCTTCGTCGCGACCTTCCAGTCCGTCGGGATCATGGTGCTGATGCGCGGGGTCGTCGACGGCGGCTCCGAGGCGCGCGCCGTCGTCGCCGGATCCAGTGTCCTCGTGGTGGCCTTCGTCGCGCTCAACCTGCTCGCCCAGTACTTCGGGCAGCTGCGGGCCGGTGGCGGACTCGACCACTACGCCACCCTGCCGGTACCGCCCGCCGCGGTGGTGCTCGGTGCGGCCGGGGCGTACGCCTCCTTCACCGTGCCCGGCACGATCGTCACGGCCGTGGCGGGGAGCGTGCTGTTCGGACTGCCGCTGACGCATCTGTGGGTGCTCGTTGCCGTCATCCCGCTCTCCGGGGCGGCGCTCTCCGGGCTCGGTGCCGCGATGGGGCTGCTCGCGCCCCGGCAGGAGCTGGCCACGCTGCTCGGGCAGCTGGGTATGTCGGCGGCGCTGCTGCTCGGCGTCCTGCCGGCCGACCGGCTGCCCGGGCCGATCGGCTGGGCCCGCGATCTGCTGCCCTCCACGTACGGTGTCGAGGCGCTCTCCCGGTCCTTCGACGCCCACCCCGACTGGGCGGTCGTCGCACTGGATCTCGCGGTCTGCGCCGTCGTCGGCGTCCTCTCGCTGGCTGCGGCCACCTGGGCGTACCGCAGGGCAGCGGTCCGGTGAGGCGCGGCACAGGGACGCCTGGCACGATGGCAGGGTGACCGCACCTCTGACGCCGCCTCACCAGCCCTCGTCCAACGACCCCTGGCAGACCCCGCCGCAATGGGGTGGGCCGGGCGGTCCCAGTGGCCCGGGCGGCTCCCACTCCGGCAGTCCGCTGGAGTCGCAGAAGGAGCGGGATCTCCGGTCGGTTCTGCTGCGGGCCGCTGTCGTCACCGTTCTCGTGACCGCTGCGGGCATCGGGCTCGGACTCCTCTGGCTGTGGCTGGCCCCGCGGGTTCCGCTGATCTCCGACGGCACGGCCGTCTACCTCAGCGACAGCGAGGGCGAGGAGGCGATCGGCGCAGACGGTACGTTCGTGCTGCTGGCACTGGCCTTCGGTGCTCTCTCCGCGGCGCTGGTCTTCTTGTTCCAGCGGCGTGGCGGTATCGCCCTGGTGGTGGGGCTCGCGCTGGGCGGGCTGCTCGGTTCGCTGCTGGCCTGGTGGCTGGGGGTGTCGCTCGGGCCGAACCAGGACGTGGTCGCGCACGCGCGGGCGGTCGGCAAGGGTGTGATCTTCGATGCGCCGCTCAAGCTGCGGGCGAAGGGGGCGTTGCTGGCGTGGCCGCTGGGGGCGATGGCGGTTCATCTCGGGTTGACGGCGTTGTTCGGGCCGCGGGATCCGGAGCCGGAGTGGGGTGTGTTTCCCGGGTGGGCCGCGGGTGGGCCTGTGCCGGGAGCGGGGCCGTCGCCCGCGGGCGGGGATGTGCCGCCTGTGCCGCCGGCTGAGTCCTAGGCGGGGTGCGGGGTGGGCGGCCGCGGGGCTTTTCCCCTGCCCGCCCCTTCCCGAACCGGGACTCCGCCCCGGACCCCGGTCCTCGAACGCCGGACGGGCCGAAAGCGCCCTCAATCGCGGGGTCGAGAAGTGCCCAGGGCGGCTACCCCCGGCCGATCTCCGCGAACACCGCCCCCGTGAGGGACGCCAGATCCGCGGGGGAGAGTTCGACCTCCAGGCCGCGGCGGCCCGCCGAGACGCAGATTGTTTCGTGGGACTGCGCCGACGCGTCCAGCACGGTACGCAGCCGCTTCCGCTGGCCCAGGGGGGAGATGCCGCCCCGTACGTAGCCGGTGGTGCGTTCTGCGGCTGCCGGGTCGGCCATCGCGGCTCGTTTGCCGCCCACCGCGGAGGCCAGGGCCTTGAGGTCCAGGGAGCCGGCCACCGGGACGACCGCCACGGTGAGTGTGCCGTCGACGTCCGCGACCAGGGTCTTGAAGACCCGGTCGGGGGAGACGCCCAGCGCCTCGGCCGCCTCCTCGCCGTAGGAGGCCGAAGCCGGGTCGTGGTCGTAGGAGCGGACGGTGAACGCCGTGCCCGCCGCGGTCAGTGCGACCGTTGCCGGGGTGCCGCCGGACTGCTGCTGCTTCTTCGGCTTCTTCGCCACGGGGGAGGGTCCTCGGGTCGGTCGGTCGTCAGTCAGTTGGGGTGGGTCGGGGCACGCGTCAGGTCCACCGCGGGCAGGGACGGCAGATGCCGGATGACGGCGGTCTCGGAGCGCAGCAGCGTCAGTTCCTCGCGCAGCCGGGTCGCGGTGTCGGGTGCCTGGAGCAGCCGCTGCTTGCACGGGATGTCGAATACGGCCGCCGCCGCGACGAGGTAGGAGACGACGGAGGGGTCGTCGGGCAGGTCCGCACCCGTCGTCAGGGAGCGTTCGCTCGCCCCGGCCAGTCGCTTCTGGTAGTTGCGGAAGGCCCGCAGGACGCCCTCCGCGAGTGCGCCGGCCTCCTCGCCGGGTTCCTCGTCCAGCTCTTCGAGTTCGGCCGTCAGATAGGGGCCGCTCGCGTCGACGGAGAGCAGCTTGACCCGGGTGGTGCCGGTCGCGAGGACCTCGAAGCTGCCGTCCGGCCGTTCCCGGATCTTCGCCGCGTCGGCGATGCAGCCGACCCGGTGGAAGGTCTGGATCGGGTCGGGGCCGAAACCGTCCGCGGGACCGCGCTCGGCGGGGGTGCTCACCGCCTCCGGCATTCCGGCGGCCGTCGGGGCGACCTCGCGGCCGTCGCGGATCGCGACCACCGCGAAGCGGCGGGGTTCGTCGTCGTCGGTCTTCAGCAGCTCGCGCATCATGGCGCGATAACGCTCTTCGAAGACGTTCAGCGGCAGCACGAGGCCGGGAAACAGCACCGCGTTCAGCGGGAACAGAGGCAGGCGAGCGGTGGTCACAACGGTCAAGCGTAATGGCCGCGGGGCCGACCGCGGTCGGCCCGGCCCGGCAAGGGCGTCGCGCAGGCCACCCGGAGCCGCGCCTCGTCCCTCGTGTCGAGGAACCGGCCGAGCGGATCGTCGGAGACCGACGACCACGGGAACGACGTCGCATGGAGTCCGATCTGCCGGAACTGTTCCAGCGCCTCGCCCCAGCGGCCCCGCGCGACCAGCACGAATGCCAGCAGGTTGCGGACCCCTGCGGGCCAGGGATCGCCGGGCGCGAACGAGGCGGACAGCGTGATCGCCAGATCCGCTGCCGCGTCGATCCGTTCCTCCTGCACCGAGGTGGTCCGTACATCCGGCCCCTCGATCAGCAGGGCGAAGGCGGCCCGCAGCGGCAGCGCCTGCACCAGCGAGCTGGGCAGTGAGTCCTCGGCGGCCCGCTCGGCGAAGTCGAAGCACTCGCGGTGCGAGCCGTACCAGGCGGCGGAGAGGTACCGCAGCGCCGCGACATGGCAGCCGTAGTGGTGCGACGAGCGCTGGATCGCCTGCTCCCACAGCGCCTCGAACATGGTGTGCGTGGCATGGGTGCCGCGCGCATGGTCGAGCGCGAGCCGCCACGGCACCGGGTCGCGGGGGTCGCTCTCGGCCGCCGCGGTGATCAGCGGTCCCACCTCGCGCAGCTGTTCTGCCCGGACGGGCGACTCCCAGGCCCGGCGGACCGCCAGCTCGGCCTTGACGAGCAGCGCGTCCGGGTCGTGCGGTGCGGCGGCGAGCCAGTCGGTCAGCCATCCGTCGCGGTTGCGGGCGAACGTGACGAGCCGGCCGAGGTAGCGGTCCCGGTTCTCCCACTCGGCGCCGTCCCGGGTGGTGGCGAGGAGTTTCGCGGCCGGTTCGTACTCCCCGAGGGCGGCGGCGACAAGCGCCGGCGAGAGCCGTTCGTCGGGGGCGTCGAGCAGCACCGCGTCGTCCGCGGGCAGTCCGGCGGGCCCTTGGGGGGAGTGCCGGATCGTGCGCGCGGTACGGAGCAGAGCGCGAAGGAATGACATGGTGCAGACCATTGAAAAGCGCTGGTCGGGACGGCGCCAGGGGGGTGCTGTGAAGCTTTGGTGCCGAGTGGATGGGTTGTATCGAGCCGGGTCAATAAAAGGTAAAGGAAAGCGGGGAATCTGGCTTGTTTCCACTGATCCGGCCATCGGTCTTCGACACTTCGGCCGTGGCTCGGCAGATCGTTCGACCACGGCCTCCGGTCACCACGACGGCCACTGCGCAGAAGGGCTTCGGCCGGTCGGACGGTCGGTCGTCCGGCCGGCCGTGGCCGGATTCCGGTCAGCCCCGGCGCAGCAGCCGTGAGGCGCCCGCCGCGACCGTAGTGGCCAGTATCCAACCCAGCAGGACGAGCACGGCCGCCGCCCACTGCCAGACGCCCTCCATCCGCCAGTAGCCGTCCTGGCCGAGATTGATGACCGGCACCAGCAGATCGAGCGCGTACAGCGCCGGATTCCACTGCGGATGCTCATCCTGTTTGATCGCCGCCGGGACGTGCTGGGAGAAGGCCAGCGCACCCGCCGCCCAGAGCACCGCCATCCACACCGCGGCCCGCCCCGGCCGGTAGCCGTACGCCACCGTCCAGTCCTGCAGGAAGCCCCAGAGCTTCGCGGCGGGGGGCAGCGTCTCGCGGCGCCGCCGCTGCTTGGCCAGCAGCACCTCGCGGGCGTCCGCGTCCTCCCCGCAGTTGCGCAGCACCGTGGCGAGGCGTTCGTACGGCTCCGGTACGTACTCCGGGGTCGCCGCCGCCACCCACTCCAGGCGCCGGGAGAGCGGGAAGTGCCCGTACGGGACGAGGTTCTCGTACACGAAACCGCCCATCGCCAGACCGCCGGGCCCCGGCCAGCTGGTCGACACATCGATCAGCGTGACGACCTTCGCGCCGTTCAGCACGACCCGGCCCTCCTCCGGCCGTTCCGCGTTGAAACGCAGCTCCGGGGTGACGATCCGGCGCAGCGACAGCTCCTCGTGCCTGGCCAGTACGAACCGTGCCTTGTGCAGATCGACCGCGTCGCCGAACCGTCCGTCGTCCAGGCGCACCCCGCCGCGGCACTCGAAGATCTGCGAACGCGTACCGCGCGCCGGGGTCGGCGCCATGACGATGCCGTACGGGGGAGTGGTGCCCTGGTTCCCGGTGTCGATGCTCACCCACGCCTCGCTCATGTACAGCGTCCGCTCCACGGTCAGCTGAGGGGCGTTCAGTGCGCGCCGCCCCTCCCTGCCCCGCAGCCGGCTGCCGCGCAGACTCAGCGAACCGCCGACCTTCGCCCCGCGCAGGCTCAGCTCGCCGCGCGCCTCGACCATCTCCGCCTGCAGGTCCTGGGCGACCGCCAGCCCGTCACCGGCCAGGGCTCGCCCATTGCGGTCGGGGCCGATCTCGATCTGGTTGATCAGCAGATCGGTGCCGATCTGTGCGTCGGTGAGCCGGATCCCGCGCTTGATGCGGCAGCGGGGCAGATGCAGATCGCCCTCGGTGCGCAGCCGGGCCGCCTCCAGCCGCGGCATCGCGCAGCCGACCATCCGCAACGTCGTGAAATGGCATTCGGGCAGCACCACCTCGCTCTCGAAGCGGCAGCCGGTCAGCTCGACATACGGCGCGACGCGCCCGCCCGCGAGATCCAGCGTCCCGGTGATCCGTACACCCCGGAGCTTCAGCGCGGCGACCCGGCCGGGCCGTGGCGGCGGCCCGGACAGCAGCAGCCGGGCGACGACGCGCCCGTCCACACTGCGCTCCGGTCCCCAGGTGCGCGGCGCGAACGGATCGTCCCGCGCCGGGTCGCGGGCGCGCAGATCGTAGGTACTGCCGTTCCGGAAGGCCTGCCACATGCCCAGTTCGGCCGCGCTGAGACCGTCCGGAAAATCGCCGTCGTGCGGTTCGGTCACGGGTGCCCCTTCCGCTCGGAGCTGTTCTTCCCTCTGTGTGACGACGTGAACGCTATTGGTCAGCAGTGACAGCCGGGACATGTATCAGCCAGTGATACGGGCGACCGGACGCCGGAGGCGGTCTGCGAGAATTGCGGTGTGATCTCTCGAATCGATCTGCGCGGCAACGCCCTCCCTGAGGGTGGAGCCCTGCGCGACCTGCTGCCCCGTGCCGAGTTCGACGTGGAAGCCGCCCTGGAGACGGTGCGGCCCATCTGCGAGGACGTACGCCATCGTGGCTCGGCGGCAGTGATCGAGTGGGGGGAGAAATTCGACGGCGTACGGATCGACTCGATCCGCGTTCCGGCCGCGGCGATCGCCGAGGCTCTGGAGCGGCTCGACCCCGCCGTACGGGCCGCCCTCGAGGAGTCGATCCGCCGCGCCCGCCTCGTCCACCGCGAGCAGCGCCGCACCACGCACACCACTCAGGTCGTCCCCGGCGGCACGGTCACCGAGAAGTGGGTGCCCGTCGAGCGCGTCGGTCTGTACGTGCCGGGCGGGCGCTCCGTCTACCCGTCCTCCGTCGTCATGAACGTCGTACCGGCCCAGGAGGCGGGGGTCGAGGGCGTCGCCGTGGCATCCCCGCCGCAGAAGGACTTCGACGGTCTGCCGCACCCGACGATCCTCGCCGCCTGCGCCCTGCTCGGCGTCGACGAGGTGTACGCGGCCGGCGGTGCCCAGGCCATCGCGATGTTCGCGTACGGAACGGCCGAATGTCTTCCGGTGAACCTCGTCACCGGCCCCGGCAACATCTATGTCGCCGCCGCCAAGCGCCTCCTCAAGGGCCGCATCGGCATCGACGCCGAGGCCGGACCCACCGAGATCGCGATCCTCGCCGACTCCACCGCCGACCCGGTGCACGTCGCCGCCGACCTGATCAGCCAGGCCGAACACGACCCGATGGCCGCCGCCGTCCTCGTCACCGACTCCGAGGAACTGGCCGCAGCCACCGAGGCCGAGCTGAAGCCGCAGGTCGCCGCGACGAAGCACATCACCGACCGGATCGAGCCCGCACTGGCCGGCCGCCAGTCCGCGATCGTCCTGGTCAACGACCTGGAGGACGGCCTCAAGGTCGTCGACGCGTACGCCGCCGAGCACCTGGAGATCCAGACCGCCGACGCCGCCGCGCTCGCCGGCCGGGTCCGCAACGCCGGGGCGATCTTCGTCGGCCCGTGGGCCCCGGTCTCGCTCGGCGACTACTGCGCCGGCTCCAACCACGTCCTGCCGACCGGCGGCTGCGCCTGCCACTCCTCGGGCCTGTCCGTGCAGTCCTTCCTGCGCGGCATCCACATCGTCGACTACACGCGCGACGCGCTCGCCGAGGTCACGCACCATGTCGTGACCCTCGCCGAGGCGGAGGACCTCCCCGCCCACGGCGCCGCGCTCAAGGCCAGGTTCGGCTGGAAGGTTCCGCAGCAGTGACGCACAGCAACACCACCCGCAACGCCTGGGACGAGCTCCCGATCCGCGACGAACTGCGCGGCAAGTCCCCGTACGGGGCGCCGCAGCTCGACGTACCCGTGCGGCTGAACACCAACGAGAACCCGTACCCGCTGCCCGAGGCGCTCGTCGACCGGATCGCCGAGCGCGTCCGCGAGGCCGCCCGCAACCTCAACCGCTACCCCGACCGGGATGCCGTCGAGCTCCGTACGGAGCTGGCCCGCTATCTCAGCCGCACCGCCGGGCACGAGGTCGGCCTCGCCAACGTCTGGGCGGCCAACGGCTCCAACGAAGTGCTCCAGCAATTGCTGCAGACCTTCGGCGGTCCGGGGCGCACCGCGATCGGCTTCGAGCCCTCGTACTCCATGCACGCCCTCATCGCCCGCTCCACCGGCACCGGCTGGATCTCCGGACCGCGCAACGAGGACTTCACCATCGACATCGAGGCCGCCCGGAAGACCATCGCCGAGCACCGGCCCGACGTCGTCTTCATCACCTCGCCCAACAACCCCACCGGCACCGCCGTCGACGCCGAGACCGTACTCGCGCTGTACGAGGCGGCCCAGGCGGCCAAGCCGTCGATGGTCGTCGTCGACGAGGCGTACGGCGAGTTCAGCCACCATGCCTCGCTGCTCCCGCTGATCGAGGGCCGGCCGAACATGGTGCTCTCGCGCACCATGTCGAAGGCGTTCGGCGCCGCCGGACTGCGCCTCGGCTACCTCGCCGCCGACCCGGCCGTCGTCGACGCGGTCCAGCTGGTGCGACTGCCGTACCACCTGTCCTCCGTCACCCAGGCCACCGCGCTCGCCGCCCTGGAGCACACGGATACGCTGCTCGGATACGTCGCGCAGCTCAAGAGCGAGCGCGACCGGATCGTCACCCGGCTGCGCGCTCTCGGCTACGACGTCACCGACTCGGACGCCAACTTCGTCCAGTTCGGCCGCTTCGCCGACAGCCACACCGCCTGGCAGCAGATCCTCGACCGGGGCGTCCTGGTCCGGGACAACGGCGTACCGGGATGGCTGCGGGTCTCCGCGGGCACCCCGGCAGAGAACGACGCGTTCCTCGATGCGGTACGCGAACTCAAGAAGGAGCACGACGCATGACTCGCGCGGCCCGCGTAGGAAGAGTCGAACGCACCACCAAGGAAACCTCGGTACTCGTCGAGATCAACCTCGACGGCACCGGCAAGGTCGAGGTGTCGACCGGGGTCGGCTTCTACGACCACATGCTCGACCAGCTCGGCCGGCACGGACTCTTCGACCTCACGGTCAAGACCGACGGCGACCTGCACATCGACTCGCACCACACCATCGAGGACACCGCCCTCGCCCTGGGTGCCGCGTTCAAGCAGGCCCTCGGTGACAAGGTCGGCATCTACCGTTTCGGCAACTGCACCGTCCCGCTGGACGAGTCGCTGGCCCAGGTCACCGTCGACCTGTCCGGACGCCCGTACCTCGTGCACACCGAGCCCGAGAACATGGCGCCCATGATCGGCGAGTACGACACGACGATGACCCGGCACATACTGGAGTCCTTCGTCGCCCAGGCGCAGATCGCCCTGCACGTCCACGTGCCGTACGGGCGCAATGCCCACCACATCGTGGAGTGCCAGTTCAAGGCGCTCGCCCGGGCCCTGCGCTACGCCAGTGAGCACGATCCGCGCGCTGCCGGAATTCTTCCCTCCACGAAGGGCGCGCTGTGACCGGCCTCAACACCATCCTGATCCTGGTCGGCCTGTTCCTGGCCGGCGGGGTCTACTCCTTCTCGAAGCAGAAGATGCCCAAGGGAGTCATAGTTCTGCTCGGGCTCGCATCCGTGATGTGCCTGGTCGCAGGCGTCATGCGGATCCAGGGACTCTGGGACTGAGGTACGACTTGTGAGCGACGAGAAGAAGCTTGTGAGCGACAAGCAGAAGAGCGGCAAGAAGAAGGTCGTCGTCTTCGACTACGGCTTCGGCAATGTCCGGTCCGCCGAGCGGGCCCTCGCCCATGTCGGCGCGGATGTCGAGATCACCCGCGACTACGAGAAGGCGATGAACGCCGACGGGCTGCTGGTGCCCGGCGTCGGTGCGTTCTCCGCCTGCATGGAGGGGCTGAAGAAGGCCCGCGGTGAATGGATCATCGGCCGCAGGCTCTCCGGCGGCCGCCCCGTCATGGGCATCTGCGTCGGTATGCAGATCCTCTTCGAGCGCGGCATCGAGCACGGTGTGGAGACGGAGGGGCTGGACGAATGGCCCGGCACCGTCGCCCCGCTGAAGGCCCCGATCGTCCCGCACATGGGCTGGAACACCGTGCGGTCCCCCGAGGACTCCCAGCTCTTCGCAGGTCTCGACCCCGAGGCCCGGT
This sequence comes from Streptomyces sp. NPDC058239, assembly GCF_042882185.1. NCBI lineage: Bacteria > Bacillati > Actinomycetota > Actinomycetes > Kitasatosporales > Streptomycetaceae > Streptomyces > Streptomyces sp. NPDC058239. Next base: position 340,888 of record NZ_JBHVWS010000001.1, on the reverse strand, counting down.
TCTACTTCGTGCACTCCTACGCCGTGCACGACTGGAGCCTGGAGGTCACCAACGCCAAGATCCGCGCGCCCCGGGTCACCTGGGCCACCCATGGCGAGCCGTTCGTCGCGGCCGTGGAGAACGGCGCCCTGTGGGCCACCCAGTTCCACCCCGAGAAGTCCGGCGATGCCGGCGCCCAGCTGCTGACCAACTGGATTGAGACGCTGTAATGCCGAAGCTTGAACTCCTCCCTGCCGTCGACGTCCGCGACGGCCAGGCCGTCCGCCTCGTCCACGGCGAGTCCGGCTCCGAGACCTCCTACGGTGACCCTCTGCAGGCCGCCCTCGCCTGGCAGCAGGCGGGCGCCGAATGGCTGCATCTGGTCGACCTGGACGCCGCGTTCGGCACCGGTGACAACCGGGCGCAGATCGCCGAGGTCGCCCGCTCCATGGACATCAAGGTCGAGCTCTCCGGCGGCATCCGCGACGACGCCTCGCTCGCCGCGGCCCTCGCCACCGGCTGCACCCGGGTCAACCTCGGCACCGCCGCCCTGGAGACCCCTCAGTGGGTCGCCAAGGTCATCGCCGAACACGGTGACAAGATCGCCGTCGGCCTCGACGTCCGAGGCACGACACTGCGCGGCCGCGGCTGGACCCGCGACGGCGGCGACCTCTACGAGACGCTCGCCCGTCTCGACTCCGAGGGCTGCGCCCGCTACGTCGTCACCGACATCGCCAAGGACGGTACGCTCCAGGGCCCCAACCTGGAGCTCCTGAAGAACGTCTGCGCCGCCACGGACAAGCCCGTCGTCGCCTCCGGCGGTGTCTCCTCGCTGGACGACCTGCGGGCCATTTCCTCGCTCGTCCCGGACGGCGTCGAGGGCGCGATCGTCGGCAAGGCACTGTACGCGAAGGCGTTCACCCTCGAAGAAGCACTGCAGGTGGTCTCCGGATGACCGACTCCGTCAACCGCATCTCCTCAGGAGCCCCCTGGGAGGACAAGTTCGGCTACTCCCGCGCGGTCGAGCTGCCGAACGGCCTCGTCCTGGTAGCCGGTTGCACGTCGGTGGAGAACGGGCAGATCTCCGCGGGCGGCCCGTACGAGCAGACCGTCACCTCCTTCAAGGTCGCCTTCGACGCCCTGAAGCAGCTCGGTCTGGGCCGCGAGGACGTCGTCCGCACCCGGATGTACATCACGCACGCCCGGGACGTGGACGAGGTCGGCCGCGCCCACAAGGAGCTCTTCGACGACGTCCGCCCCGCCGCGTCGATGATCATCGTGTCCGGTTTCGTGGACCCGAGCCTGGTCGTCGAGGTCGAGGTCGAGGCATACCGGGCAGGTGCGCGATGACCCTCGCGGTACGCGTCATTCCGTGCCTGGACGTCGACAACGGCCGGGTCGTCAAGGGCGTCAACTTCCAGAATCTGCGCGACGCGGGCGACCCGGTCGAGATGGCGAAGCTGTACGACGCCGAGGGTGCCGACGAGCTGACCTTCCTGGACATCACCGCGTCCAGCGGCGACCGGGAGACCACCTACGACGTGGTGCGCCGCACCGCCGAGCAGGTCTTCATCCCGCTCACGGTCGGCGGCGGCGTCCGCACCGCCGACGATGTCGACAAGCTGCTGCGGGCCGGTGCGGACAAGGTCGGCGTCAACACCGCGGCCATCGCCCGCCCGGATCTCATCCGGGAGATCGCCGAGCGCTTCGGCCGCCAGGTCCTGGTGCTCTCCGTGGACGCCCGGCGCACGCCCGCGGGCACCTTCGAGGTCACCACGCACGGCGGCCGCAAGGGCACCGGCATGGACGCCGTCGAATGGGCGCACCGGGCCGCCGAGCTGGGCGCGGGCGAGATCCTGCTCAACTCGATGGACGCGGACGGCACCAAGGACGGCTACGACACCGAGATGATCGCGGCGGTACGGGAGCACGTGACCGTCCCCGTCATCGCTTCCGGCGGCGCGGGCCGGCTCGCGGACTTCGCGCCGGCCATTGCGGCGGGCGCGGACGCGGTGCTCGCCGCGTCCGTCTTCCACTTCGGCGACCTGCGGATCTCCGAGGTCAAGGGCGCGCTCAGGGAGGCCGGACACCCGGTCCGCTGACCGCGGCACTCATCGATCGCCGGACGAGCCGATTCTTGGCTCGTCCGGCGATCGGCGTTCTGAGGACCGTCCCGTCTCCGTCGCGGCAGCGGGAGTGCTTCGATATTCCGCAACTTTTATTGCGCAACAAAGATTGCGCAAGTTTTCTTTCCTGTCTACGGTGGGGGCATGGCAAGCAATGAATCGCGCCGGATCTCGGATCTGGAGACCCTGAAGGCGTTCGGGCACCCGCTGCGGATGAAGCTCTACCGGGCGCTCTACATCACCCGTAAGGCCACCGCCTCCCAGCTCGCCGAGCAGGTCGACGAGCAGGTCTCGCTGGTCAGTTACCACCTGCGCAAGCTCGCCGACCACGGTCTGATCGAGGAGGCCGAGCAGCAGGGCAAGGACGGCCGCGAGCGCTGGTGGCAGCCCGCCTCGAAGGGGTTGAGCTTTCACGAAGAGGACTTCAGCGACGCGCCCGAGAAGGTCGCTACGCATGCCGCTGTCGGCCGGCTCTCGTTCGACCAGCACGTCGAGCTGTACCGCCGCTACATCGACTCGGCCCAGAGCTGGCCGCCGGAGTGGCGCAGCGCCTCCTCCGGCTCCGAGTACCTGGCCCGGCTCACCGCCGAGGAGCTCACCGCGCTCAGCCGCGAGGTGCACGAGCTGATCGACCGGTACGAGGAGCTCGGCCGTGCCCGCGACGAGGCGGGCGACACGGAGGGGCGCGAGAACGTCGCCATGCACCTGTACGGATTCCCGTTCCGCATCTGAACCGGCGCCCCGAGAGGACGACCCTCATGACCGTCACGGCCACGAAAGCTCCCGAACGCCCCGCCCACCGCGACGGCAACGTCCTGCGCTGGCTCGGCGCCTACGCCGCGTCGATGATCGGCGACAGCGTCTACTACATGGCGCTCGCCTGGGCCGCCGCCCGCACCGGCAGCGCCTCCCAGACCGGACTCGTCCTCGCCGTCGGCTCCATACCCAGGGCCCTGCTGATGCTCGGCGGGGGAGTGCTCGCCGACCGGATCGGTCCGCGCCGCGTCGTCATCGGCAGCGACACCGCCCGCTGCCTGGTCGTGCTGGGCCTGGCGGGCACGCTGCTGCTCACCTCGCCCGCCGTGTGGATGCTGATCGTCGTCGCGCTCGTCTTCGGCGTGGTCGACGCCCTCTTCCTGCCCGCTGTCGGCGCCCTGCCGCCCCGGATCACCGCCGCCGGACAGCTGGCCCGCGTCCAGGGGCTGCGCGGACTCGCCTCCCGCGCCGCCAATGTCGTCGGCGCCCCGCTCGGTGGCGTCGCGGTGGCCGTCGGCGGCCCGAGGCTCGCGTTCGCCGCGGCCGGGGTGCTCTTCGCCGTATCGCTGCCGCTGCTCCTGTCCCTGCGGATCAGACCGTTAGCCGCCCAGGAGACCGCCGAACCCTCCGGCACCGCCTGGCACGATCTGACCGACGGGCTGCGTCATATCCGCCGTCACCCGGTGCTCGGACCGCTGATGCTCACCGTCGCCCTCAGCGAACTGGGCTTCGCGGGGCCGCTCAACCTCGGACTGATCCTGCTCGTCCGTGAGCGCGGCTGGGGGGCGTCCGGCATGGGCTGGATCGTTGCCGCGTTCGGCATCGGCGCCGGCGCGTCGGCCCTGCTGCTCGCCGTGCGCGGCCGGGTTCCACGGGCCGGGCTCGTGATGTGCCTGACCGTGCTGATCGGCGCAGTCGCCATAGCGGCCCTGGCCCACGTCCCCTCGGTGGGCCTCGCCATCGCCGTCGCCGTCTGCATCGGGCTCTTCGCCGGACTCGGCGGCTCCCTGTGCGGCGCCCTGACCCAGACCGTCACCGACCCCGCCTATCTGGGCCGGGTCACCTCGGTCTCGACGTTCTTCACCCATGCGATCGCACCGCTCAGCTACCCGGTCACGGGAGCCGCCGTCGCCACCTGGGGAACAGGCCCGGTCTTCGTCACCAGTGCTGCGGTGTGCGCGGCGGGGGCGACGGCCGGTCTGGCCTTCACCCGGCTGCGCCGCGCGGAACTCCCGCGCTGACGCCGCCCCCGCTGCCGGTCGGTCCTACATCCCCAGCTCTGCCGTGTGCAGCCGGGCCACCGCCTCCTTGTCGCCATCGAGGTCCACCGTCGCCGCGTCCTGCCGGCCGAACACGAAGAGCAACAGGTCGCCCGGCTCGCCGGTGACCGTCACCACCGGGGTGCCCTTGTGCGCCACCGCCGTCTGGCCGTCCGGGCGGCGCAGCACCAGCCCCACCGGGGATTTGCGGCCCAGCAGCCGGGCCGTCTTCTCGGCGCGCGACCACAGCACATCGGCGAAGACCGGGTCCAGCTCCCGCCGGGACCAGTCCGGCTGGGCCCGGCGCACGTCCTCGGCGTGGACGTAGAACTCGACGGTGTTGGCGGCCTCGTCGATCTGCTTCAGACCGAACGGGGACATCCTCGGCGGTCCGGTACGGATCAGCTGGATCAGCTCCTCGTACGGCTTCGCCGCGTACTCCGCCTGCACCCGTTCGAGGCGGTTCTTCAGAACGCCCAGCACCACCCCGCCCGCCGCGTCCGGCCGGCGCTCGCGGACCACCACATGGGCGGCCAGGTCCCGGGTCGTCCAGCCGTGGCACAGGGTCGGGGCTTCCGGTCCCGCCGCCTCCAACAGGTCGGCGAGCAGAAGTCGTTCGCGCTTCGCATGGGTCGACATGTTCGCCAGCGTACGACCGCCGCAGGCGGTCCGCCCAGTGGACGCCGCACAGAACCGACCCCGCGGCCACGGCACAATGGGCGCATGACCAGCGCGCCCACGCCCAGCACTCCGCCGCCGTCCGGCAACCTCGACCCGGCCATCGCCGCCCGCCTCAAGCGCGGTGCCGACGGCCTCGTCCCGGCCATCGCCCAGCAGTACGACACCGGTGAGGTGCTGATGCTCGGCTGGATGGACGACGAGGCCCTGCACCGCACCCTCACCACCGGCCGCTGCACCTACTGGTCCCGCAGCCGTCAGGAGTACTGGGTCAAGGGCGACACCTCGGGCCACATCCAGCAGGTCAAGTCCGTCGCCCTCGACTGCGACGCCGACACCGTCCTCGTCAAGGTCGACCAGACGGGTGCCGCCTGCCACACCGGCGACCGCACCTGCTTCGACGCAGACGTCCTCCCGCTCGCTCAGTAGGGTCAGCCGTCATGGATCTCGATACCTTCCGCAAGCTGGCCGTCGACCGGCGCGTCATCCCTGTCAGCCGCCGGCTCCTCGCGGACGGCGACACCCCGGTCGGGCTCTACCGCAAACTCGCGGGCGAGCGCACCGGCACCTTCCTCCTCGAATCCGCGGAGAACGGCCGCACCTGGTCGCGCTACTCCTTCATCGGGGTACGCAGCGCCGCCACCCTCACCGCACGCGACGGACAGGCCCACTGGCTGGGCACCCCGCCCGTCGGTGTCCCCGGCGACGGCGACCCGCTGGAGGCCCTGCGCGCCACCATCGAGACCCTGCACACCCCGCACGACCTGGTCGTCGACGACGGGCTGCCCCCGTTCACCGGCGGCATGGTCGGCTACCTGGGTTACGACATCGTGCGCCGCCTGGAGAAGATCGGCGACAGCGTCGAGGACGACCTCCACGTTCCCGAGCTGACCATGCTGCTCACCTCGGACCTGGCGGTACTCGACCACTGGGACGGCAGCGTCCTCCTGATCGCCAACGCGATCAACCACAACGACCTCGCGACCGGCGTCGACGAGGCGTACGCGGACGCCGTCGCCCGTCTCGACGCCATGGAGCAGGACCTCTCGCGCCCCGTCGAGAACGCCCCCGCCGCCCTTCCGCCGTCCGAGCTCCCCCCGTACACCGCGCTGTGGGGCGGCAAGGCGTACCAGGACGCCGTCGAGGACGTGAAGGAGCGCATCAGGGCCGGCGAGGCCTTCCAGGTCGTCCCCTCCCAGCGCTTCGAAACCCCGTGCACGGCAAGCGCGTTGGACGTCTACCGGGTGCTGCGCGCCACCAACCCGTCGCCGTACATGTACCTCTTCCGCTTCGACGGCTTCGACGTCGCGGGCTCCAGCCCGGAAGCCCTCGTCAAGGTCGAGGACGGACGCGCCATGGTCCACCCGATCGCCGGTACCAGGCACCGCGGCGCCACCCCGCAGGAGGACCAGGCGCTCGCCGACGAACTCCTCGCCGACCCGAAGGAACGCGCCGAGCATCTGATGCTCGTCGACCTCGGCCGCAACGACCTGGGGCGGGTCTGCGAACCCGGCAGCGTCGAGGTCGTCGACTTCATGTCGATCGAGCGGTACTCGCACGTGATGCACATCGTCTCCACCGTCACCGGCCGCGTCGCCGAGGGCCGCACCGCCTTCGACGTCCTCACCGCGTGCTTCCCCGCGGGCACCCTCTCCGGCGCTCCCAAGCCCCGCGCGATGCAGATCATCGAGGAGCTCGAACCGACCCGCCGCGGACTGTACGGAGGCTGCGTCGGCTACCTCGACTTCGCCGGGGACTCCGACACCGCCATCGCGATCCGGACCGCCCTGCTCCGCGACGGCACCGCGTATGTCCAGGCCGGAGCAGGTGTCGTCGCCGACTCCGACCCGGTCGCCGAGGACACCGAGTGCCGCAACAAGGCCGCCGCGGTGCTCCGCGCGGTGCATACGGCCAACCGGCTCCACGGAGCATGAGGCGGTAAGGGATAGTGGAGTACGTGAGTGCTGTCTCCGTACCCCAGCCCCGTGCCCGAGCCGCCACCGCGTCCGACGTCGCGGGAAGCCGCCGCAGCCTGGCCGCCGGCCTGCTCCTCGGGGCGGCCGGCGCCACCGTCGTCCTGCTCGCCTCCGGCCAGACGTGGGCCGAGGGCCGGGCGGCCGTCGGTGGCGGCTCCCTGCCGCTGACCGCCGACGGCCAGGACGTCACCGGTCTTCCGGCGGCCCTCGCCATAGTCGGCCTGGCCGCCCTCGTCGCCGTCTTCGCCGTCCGCAGCGGCGCGCGGCTGATCGTCGCCGGGCTCCTCGCCCTCAGCGGCCTCGGTGCCGGACTGAGCGCCTACCTCGGCGCCTCCGACAGCTCGGCGCTCGACGAGAAGGCCGCGCAGACCACCGGCGACGCCTCGGCGACCATCGAGGCCCTCAGCCACACCGCGTGGCCCTACGTCACCGCAGCCGGCGGCCTGCTGATCCTGCTCGCCGGGCTGCTCGCCCTGCGCTACGGCAAGCTCTGGCCCACCATGTCGGGACGGTACGAACGGGACGGCACCCCCCGCCCCCGCAAGGCCGCCCGCACCGCCCCGGACCCGGACCGGCCCGAGGACCTGTGGAAGGCCCTGGACCGCGGCGAGGACCCGACGCGCGAGGCATGACCCCCAGCTCACGGCGTACCCGCACGTACGGGACAATGAAGCTGAGCTTTCTGCACAGCGGCACCGACAGCGGCACCAGCTTTGCGTACAGCGATACCAACAGCGCATCACCAACAAGGAGCAACTCATGGCGGGCAGCAGCCACGGACACACCCCGGCCGCCTGGACCGGTGTCATCATCTCCTTCATCGGCTTCTGCGTCGCAGGCGTCTTCATGGTCGCGGCCAACCCGATCGGCTTCTGGGCCGGTATCGCCGTCATCTTCCTCGGCGGGATCGTCGGCCTCGCGATGAAGGCCGCGGGCCTCGGCATGCCGAAGGAGTCGGCGGAGATGGCCCAGGCCAGGGCTCGTGCCGCGCAGGCCCAGATCTCCTGACGCACGCACCACCGTACGAATGCGAGGCGCAGCCCGGCCCGGGCTGCGCCTTTCCGCATCAGCGGGGACAATCACCGGGTGGACGCATCGCCTACTCCAGCCGCCGCACCGTCGGCGCCGGGCTCCCGGCCCGCCCCCTGCCACCCGCCGATGTCCGGACATCCGCTGATGTCCGACCAGCAGCCGTCCCCGCCGGTCCTCCCTCCGGCCCCCGTCCCCGTCTCGCGTGTCCGGCGGCTCGCCACCCCGGCAGGAGTCATGGCCGCCGTCATCGGGGCGTTCGGCTACGTCGGTGCCGTCGACCCCAATCAGCCGGGCCACTACCCGGTCTGCCCACTGCTCCGGTTCACCGGCCTGTACTGCCCGGGCTGCGGTGGGCTGCGCAGTGCGCACGCCGTCGCGCACGGCGACATCGCCGCTGCCCTCGGCTCCAATGCGCTCGCCGTCGTCGGCTATGGGATCTTCGCCGTCCTCTGGGTGGTCTGGATGGCCCGCGCCTGGCGGGGCAGGCCCATGAGCATCGCCGCGAAGCCCGTCGTCTGGTGGGGGATCGGGGCCGTGCTGCTGATCTTCTCGGTCGTCCGGAATCTGCCGTTCGGATCGGTGCTGGCGCCCTGAATGCCCAGGTAGTGGGACATTCGGCGACTGGATTCGGGCCCTTCGGCCTCCTGCGGATAGCATTGACATGGCTGATCCTGTTCCCTCATCACCGTCCCGGAAGGGGGCCGCTCGCGTGAGTGTGCTCGACGAGATCATCGATGGCGTACGCGCCGACCTCGCAGAGCGGCAGGCGCGTGTCAGCCTCGACGAGCTGAAGGAACGCGCGGCGCGCGCTCCTGCGGCCAAGGACGGAGTCGCCGCCCTGCGCGGCGAAGGTGTGACCGTCATCTGCGAGGTCAAGCGCTCAAGCCCCTCCAAGGGGGCACTTGCCGCAATCGCCGACCCGGCCGCGCTCGCCGCGGACTACGAGGCGGGCGGCGCGTCCGTCATCTCGGTCCTCACCGAGGAGCGCCGCTTCGGCGGTTCCCTCGCCGACCTGGAGGCCGTCCGCGCCAAGGTCGACATCCCGGTCCTGCGCAAGGACTTCATCGTCACCTCGTACCAGCTCTGGGAGGCCCGCGCCTACGGCGCCGACCTCGCTCTGCTGATCGTCGCCGCCCTCGACCAGGAGGCCCTGGTCTCCCTGATCGAGCGCGCCGAGTCCATCGGCCTGACGCCGCTGGTCGAGGCGCACGACGAGGAGGAGGCGGAACGAGCCGTGGACGCCGGAGCGAAGATCATCGGTGTCAACGCGCGCAACCTGAAGGACCTCAAGGTCGACCGCTCCACCTTCGAGCGCGTCGCCCCCGAGATCCCGGACCACATCGTCAAGGTCGCCGAGTCCGGCGTCCGCGGCCCGCACGACCTGATCGCGTACGCCAACGCGGGCGCCGACGCGGTGCTCGTGGGCGAATCCCTGGTCACCGGCCGCGACCCGCGGGCCGCCGTCGCCGACCTGGTCGCCGCCGGCGCCCACCCGGCGCTCCGGCACGGACGGAGCTGACCGCAACCGTGTCCGCCGACCGTTCCGCGCCCCGTATCCGGCCGGGCCTGCGCCCCGCCGGAATGACGGCCCGGATCCCGCACGCGGCGCTGGCGCGCGGCTGCCGCCCCCGCGGCTGCCGCGCCCCCGCCCGGCGCGTGCACGGCCGGCGTGTGCGGTATGTGATCGGCGACGAGCCCGGCCAGGTCAACGGCATGCGATGGCGCACGGGGTCCGCGCTGTAGCGAGCCCCGGCCGACGTACCGCACCACTCCTGTCGTACGCACGACCGCACCGCCCGACCGCTCCCGGTCACGGCGGCGCTCCGCTCACGGCGCATACGGTGAACCCACCCATTGCAATGTCGAGGAGCACGTCGGATGTCATCTGACTTCTTCATCCCGGACCCGGAGGGTCTGATCCCCAGCGCCGAGGGGTACTTCGGTGCGTTCGGCGGCAAGTTCATCCCGGAGGCGCTCGTCGCCGCCGTGGACGAGGTCGCCGTCGAGTACGACAAGGCGAAGGCCGACCCGGCCTTCGCCGCCGAGCTCAACGAGCTCATGATCAACTACACCGGCCGCCCCAGCGCGCTGACCGAGGTCCCGCGCTTCGCCGAGCACGCGGGCGGCGCCCGGATCTTCCTCAAGCGCGAGGACCTGAACCACACCGGCTCGCACAAGATCAACAACGTGCTGGGGCAGGCGCTGCTCACCAAGCGCATGGGCAAGACCCGGGTCATCGCCGAGACCGGCGCCGGCCAGCACGGCGTCGCCACCGCGACCGCCTGCGCGCTCTTCGGCCTCGAATGCACCATTTACATGGGTGAGATCGACACCGAGCGGCAGGCGCTGAACGTGGCGCGGATGCGGATGCTCGGCGCCGAGGTCATCGCGGTGAGGTCGGGCTCCAGGACCCTGAAGGACGCCATCAACGAGGCGTTCCGCGACTGGGTCGCCAATGTGGACCACACGCACTACCTCTTCGGCACCGTCGCCGGACCGCACCCCTTCCCCGTCATGGTCCGCGACTTCCACCGTGTCATCGGCGTCGAGGCCCGCCGCCAGATCCTGGAGCGGACCGGCCGACTGCCGGACGCCGCCATCGCCTGTGTCGGCGGCGGCTCCAACGCCATCGGGCTCTTCCACGCCTTCATCCCGGACGCGCACGTCCGGCTGATCGGCTGCGAGCCCGCCGGACACGGTGTGGAGACCGGCGAGCACGCGGCGACCCTGACCGCGGGCGAGCCCGGCATCCTGCACGGCTCGCGCAGTTACGTCCTCCAGGACGACGAGGGCCAGATCACCGAGCCGTACTCCATCTCGGCCGGCCTCGACTACCCGGGCATCGGCCCGGAGCACGCGTACCTCAAGGACATCGGCCGCGGCGAGTACCGCGCGGTCACCGACGACGCCGCCATGCAGTCGCTGCGCCTCCTCTCCCGTACCGAAGGGATCATTCCGGCCATCGAGAGCGCCCACGCGCTGGCCGGAGCCCTGGAGGTCGGGAAGGAGCTCGGCAAGGACGGACTGCTCGTGGTCAATCTGTCCGGCCGCGGCGACAAGGACATGGACACGGCAGCCCGCTACTTCGGGCTGTACGACGCGACCGACGGGGTCGTCGAGGCCGACGTGGCCGACGGGGAAGAGGAGGTCACCAAGTGAGCGGCAATGTGGAGTTGTTGAGTTCGTCCCTCGCACAGGCGAAGGCGGAGAACAGGGCCGCGCTCATTGCGTACCTCCCGGCCGGCTTCCCGACCGTCGACGGCGCGATCGCCGCCGTGAAGGCGGTCGTGGCGGGCGGTGCGGACATCGTCGAGGTGGGGCTGCCGCACAGCGACCCGGTGCTCGACGGCCCGGTCATCCAGACCGCCGACGACATCGCCCTGCGCGGCGGTGTGAAGATCGCCGACGTGATGCGTACGGTCCGCGAGGCGTACGAGGCGACCGGTGTCCCGATCCTCGTCATGACGTACTGGAACCCGATCGACCGGTACGGCGTCGAGCGCTTCACGGCCGAGCTCGCCGAGGCGGGCGGCGCCGGGTGCATCCTGCCCGACCTGCCGGTCCAGGAGTCCGAACTGTGGCGCGAACACGCTGACAAGCACGGTCTCGCGACCGTCTTCGTCGTCGCGCCGAGCAGCAAGGACGAGCGTCTCGCCACCATCACCGCGGTCGGCTCCGGCTTCGTGTACGCGGCCTCGCTGATGGGTGTCACGGGCACCCGCGAGTCCGTCGGCGAGCAGGCCCAGGACCTGGTCGCGCGCACCCGCGCCACCACGTCCCTCCCGGTCTGCGTCGGACTCGGCGTCTCCAACGCCCGACAGGCCGCCGAGGTCGCGGGCTTCGCCGACGGGGTGATCGTCGGCTCGGCCTTCGTCAAGGGCATGCTCGACGCCCCCGACGAGGAGGCGGGCCTGGCCGCGGTCCGCTCCCTGGCGGGCGAACTCGCCGAAGGCGTTCGAAAGCGCTGAATCGGGTGTAATCCGAATGGGTGGACCTGGACCCGGGGAGGCACGCACGTGCCTCCCCGGGTCGTTGCTGCGGGTGTGAGCGAGAAGAACGAACAGGGAAAAAGGGCCGCGCGAGACCGGCTCGTCCAGCAGCGGGAGCGTCAGAAGGCGCGCGAGCGCCGCAGGCGCATGCTGATCGTCGGCGGTGGCCTGGTGGGTGTGCTGGCGCTGGCCGCCGTCGTCGGCGTGATCGCCGCGAACACAGGCGACAACGGCAGCAAGAGCAAGACGGCGGGCCCCGCCGTCGCGCCGTCCGGTGCGACCGGCAAGGACGGCCTGGCCATCCAGGTCGGCGCGGACAACGCCCCGTCCACGCTCACCATCTGGGAAGACTTCCGCTGCCCGGTCTGCGCCCAGTTCGAGAACGCGTTCCGGGACACCATCCACCAGCTGGAGAGCACCGGACAGATCAAGGTCGAGTACCACCTCGCCACGATCATCGACGGCAATCTCGGCGGCAGCGGCTCGCTGCGGGCGGCCAACGCCGCGGCCTGCGCGCAGAACGCCGGCAAGTTCTCCGCCTACCACGACATCCTCTACCGCAACCAGCCGCCGGAGGCCCAGGACGGCTTCGGCAACAACGACAAGCTGATCGAGCTCTCCGGGAAGGTCCCGGGGCTCGACACCGCCACCTTCCGCAGCTGTGTGGAGGACGGCAAGCACGACAGCTGGGTCGAGAAGTCCAATACGGCGTTCCTGAAGGGCGGATTCCAGGGCACGCCGACCGCGCTGCTCAACGGCAAGTCGATCTTCCCGAAGAAGGGGAACGAACCGATCACCGCGGCCAACCTGAAGAAGTGGGTCGCCGAGGCCAACAAGGGCAAGAAGCCGGGCAAGGTCACCCCGGCACCATCGGGCTCCTGAGCGGTGTCCGACAGGGAGAACAGATGACTGCCCGTTACCCAGACGTTGTCGGGTGGGTTGCCGTACGCCCCACCCGGCAAGGTAGCGTCGACCCTGCCATGGACCTTGCCTACATTCCCAGCCCGTCGACCGGCGTGATCGAGCTCGGCCCGATCCCGCTCCGCGGCTACGCGTTCTGCATCATCATCGGTGTCTTCGTCGCCGTCTGGTTCGGCAACAAGCGCTGGATCGCCCGGGGCGGCAGATCCGGCACCGTTGCCGACATCGCCGTCTGGGCCGTGCCCTTCGGCCTTGTCGGCGGCCGGCTCTACCACGTCATCACCGACTATCAGCTGTACTTCAGCGACGGTGAGAACTGGGTCGACGCCTTCAAGATCTGGCAGGGCGGCCTCGGCATCTGGGGTGCGATCGCGCTCGGCGCCGTCGGTGCCTGGATCGGCTGCCGCCGCCGCGGGATCCCACTGCCCGCCTGGGCCGACGCGCTCGCCCCCGGTATCGCCTTCGCCCAGGCGATCGGCCGCTGGGGCAACTGGTTCAACCAGGAGCTGTACGGCAAGCAGACCGACGTGCCGTGGGCGCTGAAGATCAGCGAGGGCCCCAACCGGGTCGCCGGTACGTACCACCCGACGTTCCTGTATGAGTCGCTGTGGTGCATCGGCGTCGCCCTGCTGGTGATCTGGGCGGACCGCCGCTTCAAGCTCGGACACGGGCGGGCGTTCGCGCTGTACGTCGCGGCGTACTGCGCGGGGCGGGGCTGGATCGAGTACATGCGGGTCGACGAGGCCCACCACATCCTGGGCCTGCGCCTGAATGTGTGGACCGCGTTGATCGTGTTCGTGCTGGCGGTGACGTACATCGTGATCTCGGCGAAGGTACGGCCGGGGCGCGAGGAGATCGTGGAACCGAACGCGGTGGATGCCGAAGGCGGCGAGGGCGCGGAGGGCGGTGACGTCGCGGGTGACGCGGACGGTGCCGCCTCGCCCGATGCGGACGCGGACGGTGGCGCCGGGCACGCCGAGGACATTGCCGCGGAGGCGCCGGAGAAGAACGGCACCGCGGAGGCGGCGAAGAACGGCTGAGCCGTGTGCGCTTGCAGGTGGGGCCCCGAACCGTCCGGGTGGGGGCCCCCACGCATTTAGCCGGCCGGCGGCCGGGTGGGTGTCCTCGCTAAACACCACCACCGCAAGGGCCTGGG